>CAYUME010000474.1:0-4543 GCA_964445475.1 uncultured Planctomycetia bacterium | reverse complement strand
CTTCGCCACGCCCTCGGCGGTCTGGCCCTCCGGCACGTTCGAGAAGTTCGCCGTCTGGGCGGCGAGTCGGTCGTACTCGTTGAGGTAGATCTGGAGCATCGGGGCCGCCTCCTCGGAAGCGCCCCCCTTCGCGGCCGCCAGCGCCTCGCGCGCCTTCGCGAAGGCCGACGCCGCCTCCGCCGGCTTCCCCGGCCACGCCAGGACCAGCGCGTCGTGCGATTGACGCCACGCCGTCGCCGCCATCCAGCCGGGGACTGGCGCCGCGGGCGGGGTCGTCGGCGGGGGGGGGGCGGCGGGGGCGCCCGACGCCGCGGGAGCCCCCTTCAACTTCACCCCTTCGGGGTAAAAGCGGGAATTGACCTTCCGCCAGAGCCCGTCCATCGTCAGGAACGTGCCGGCGTTCACCGAACCCCGGTTGACGGAATCCGTTTGGATCCTGTGGTGGTCGTCGATCAGGGGCTGCAGGTCCGTGCGGAAGGGTTCCGCCAAGAGGCCCTGCATGATCTCCAGGTGCTTCACGATGTCGTCCATTGTCGCCCGTTGCTGGCCCGGCGGCGCGCCCTGGAGGCGCTGGAAGAGCCCGTGGTTGTTCCGGAGGCTGTAGAAGGCCTCGTCGTAGAGGTAGGCCGGCGTCCCGGGCGGATGGGGGTTCATCAAACGGACCTTGGTCCCTTCGCAGGCAGCCAGAAACAGGGCGGTTGCGAGGAGGGGGACGGTGCAGGCGTTGCGCATCGGCTTTTCCTGAAAGAAGATGGGGGATTTTATGGGCTGCGTCGACGGGGAGTCAACCCCAATGTGCGATCCGGGCGGGATGTTGCGTGTCGGGCGGGCCGCTCAGATCACGCTAGAAGCATCGCTATCCATTGTTTATAATCCCATGTCTTTGCTGCAGGGCACATGAATAGGCGGCGGTGCCGCGGCCGACGAACGGGCGATCGAGGTTCTTTGTGCCAGAAGACTCCCAGAAAGACGAACTGACGTTCGGGCAGGTCGCCATCCTGCAGGGGTTCACGACCCCCGAACGGGTCCGGGAATGCCTGGAGATCCAGGGCAAGATCCGTTCCATCGGCGGCAAGCCCCGCCTGCTCGGCGACATCCTGTACGAGAAGGGCTACCTCACCGCCGATCAGATCAACCGCAGCTTCCAGGTCCAGCAGGCCTACCAGAACCAGGCGAAGGGGATCCTCAACATCCCCGGCTACGAGGTGATCAGCAAGATCGGCCAGGGCGGGATGGGCTCGGTTTACAAGGCCCGCCAGATCAGCATGGACCGCCCGGTCGCGCTGAAGATCCTGCCCCCCCGCCTGGCCCGCGACCGGCAGTTCGTCGACCGGTTCCTGAACGAGGCGCGCGCGGTGGCCCGCCTCCGGCACGAGAACATCATCCTGGGGATCGACGCGGGCGAGGCGAACGGCCTCTACTACTTCGTGATGGAGTATGTGGAGGGGGAGACCGTCCAGTCGATCCTGAAGCGGGAGGGGCGCCTCGACGAGAAGCGGGCCCTCAAGATCGCGCTCCAGACCACCGCCGCCCTCCAGCATGCCTTCGACAACCGGATGGTGCACCGCGACATCAAGCCGTCGAACATCCTGATCACCCGCGACAGCGTGGCGAAGCTCTGCGACCTGGGGCTGGCCAAGGTGCAGCACCGCGGCGAGGCGGGGATGACGCAGACCGGGATGGCCGTCGGCACGCCCCACTACATCTCGCCCGAACAGGCGCGGGGCGAGATGGAGGTGGACATCCGGAGCGACATCTACTCGCTCGGCGCCTCGCTCTACCACATGGTCACCGGCGAGGTCCCCTTCACGGGGCCGAATGCGGCGGTGGTCATGTCCAAGCACGTGACGACGCCGCCGACGCCGCCGCGGGAGAAGAACACCTCCCTGTCGGCGGCCGTCAACGAGCTGATCCTGAAGTGCATGTCGAAGCACCGGGAGCACCGGTACCAGACGCCGGCGGAGCTGACGGCGGAGCTCCGGAAGCTGCTCGAGACGCCCGCGGCGCCGCCGTCCCGCCGCCCGGAGCCCTCGCGGCATGCCGCGCCGGCCCTCCCGCACCCGCCTTCGTTGCGGCGGCACGCGACCCGGAGCAACCCGGTCCCGGGCATCCTCGCGCTCGTCCTGGTCGCCGTGGCGGGGGTCGCCGTGCTGATGGTCCTGCCCTCGTCGAACCGGTCCGGCACGTCGGTCTCGCCGCCTTCGTCCCGCCCGTCCCCGGGCGGCACGGCGGGCCCCGGCGTGCCGCCGCCCAGCAGCGGCCCGTCCGAGGCGGAGCGTCGGTTCCCGCAGCTGAAGACGGAGATGGACGCGCTCCTGGCCGGCGACGCGGAGGCCTTGAAAGGCCTCCCCGCCTTCCATGCCCGCGTGGGGGCTTTCGCCCGCGAGACGGCGGGCACCCCCATGGCCGGTCCCGCCTCCGCCCTGCTCGACGAGTTCCGCAACCGCGTGAACGCGAAATCCGACGAGGCCTGGCGCGCGGCCCGCGAGGCGGCCGACGGGCCGCTCCGGCAGGGTCGCCTCGCCGAGGCGCTCGACCGCCTCCACGCCTTCCCCCCGGAGCTCCGCGACCTTCCGGCCGACCCGGAGAAGCCCGGGAGCGTCCTGCCCACCCGTGGCGGCCGGGAGATCGCGAATGCCGTCCGCGACCTCCAGTTCCGGATCCGCAGCAGCTATCTCACCCATGCCCAGGAGATCGAGCGCCATCTCGGCCGCGGCGACCACGCGCGCGCGTGGGAGACCGGACTGGCCATGATCCCCTACACCTCCGCCGAGCTGCTCAAGGAGGCCGATCCCGAGCTCCGCGCGCTCCCGGCCCGGCGCGACACGCGGCTGGTGGAGGTCCTGTCGGGCGAGGTCGAGGCGCTCTGGAAGAAGAACCAGTTCGACGCCGCGCGCGCCCGGTGCGAGGAGGTCCGGAAGGACGAGCGCGTTCCCGACGCCGTCCGGCAGAAGGCGTCCGGGTTTGTCCTCGACTCGACCCGTCGCGAGACGGAATGGCGGCGGGGGCTCAAGACCTTCCTCTGGACCGCCTACCAGGCCGAGCTGGGGTCCCCCCTCCGCAAGGCTCTCGAGGCCCGCGACGTCGACGCCGCCCGCCAGGCGCTCGCCACCTTCCTCTTCACCCGGCTGGAGGAGCGGAAGGCGTTTCTCTGGATCCCGGAGATCGACTACCCGGGCCGCGTTCAACCCGTCCTGGAGGCGAAGCCGCCGGGCGCGGACGCGCTCGCGCAGCTGGTCATGGCGATCCACCGCGCCGTCGGCACGGAGAATCCCGACGCCGCGCAGGATGCCGCGCGCGCCGCCCTCTTGGACCTCCGCGCCGCCCTGCTCTTCGACGACCTGCTCCGGCAGGCCGAGGCGTCCGCGCAGATCCACGCCCAGACGGGCGAGGTGTTGACGCTCGCCTCGAGCCAGGCGCTCGACCGCTCCTTCTTCCCCGGCGCCCGCTGCCAGATCGCCGCCGAGAAGGACACCGCCGACTTCTTTTTCGTCCCCTACGGCAAGGCGGCGCCCCGGATCGGATTCTCCATCCGCAAGGGGTCGGCCCAGCCCCTCCTGGAGGAGGACGTCATTGCCTTTGTCGGCAAGAGCTACGACGCCGCGGCCAAGCGATGGAAGCAGGTGTCGGCCGACCCGATCCAGCGGTTCAAGATCGGCCTGCTTTTCCACTACAGCGGGCGCAAGGATCGGCAGAAGCAGGCCCAGGCGGAGTTCGAGGCCGCGCGCCAGGGCGGCGTCCCGGCCCTCGACCGATACCTCGGCGAGGCGGCGCCGCCGCCGCCCCCCCCCGGCGGGACGCCCCCCCCGGCCGCCTCCGCGAAGGCGCAGGAGCTCGACGACGCGATCGCCCTGGTCCAGAACCTGGTCCGGCGGGCGACCGCGGCCAAGCAGCGGACGAGCTGGGCCTTTGCCCGGAAGCACCTGGACGACCTCGTGTCGGAGTTCGGAGACGACCCCGCCTTCGGCGCGCGCAAGGCGGAGGTCGACGTCCTGCGGCGGCAGATCGAGGCGGGATTGAAGCCCAACTAGCGACGTTCCCCCTCTCCCTTTCGAGACACGACCCCATGCGCTGGACGCGGACGTTCATCCCCACCCTGCGCGACGACCCGGCGGAGGCCGAGACGGCCAGCCACCGTCTCATGATCCGCGCCGGTCTCATCCGCAAGCTGGCCTCCGGCACCTACACGTACCTGCCGCTGGGCTGGCGCTCCCTCCTCAAGGCGATCCGGATCGTGCGCGAGGAGATGGACCGGGCGGGTGCCCTCGAAGTCCTCATGCCCGTCCTCCAGCCGGTCGAGCTCTGGGAGGCGAGCGGCCGCGCCGCCGCCTTCGGCGACCTCATGTGCCGCGTCGTGGACCGCGCCGGACGCACGAACGTCCTCGGCCCCACCCACGAGGAGGTCATCACCGACCTCGTCCACCAGAACGTCACCTCGCACCGGCAGCTGCCGATGACCTTCTACCAGATCGGCGCCAAGTTCCGGGACGAGATCCGCCCGCGGTTCGGCGTCATCCGCTCCCGCGAGTTCATCATGAAGGAC
>CAYUME010000473.1:0-4545 GCA_964445475.1 uncultured Planctomycetia bacterium | reverse complement strand
CGTGCGTCTCGCCGCTGACCATCGGTGACGTCATCGTGCCCTGGCACACCATCATCGTGGTCGTCGTCCTCGCCGCGGCGGCCGCCGCGCTGGCGCTGTTCTTCCGCACCCCCGTCGGGGTGGCGCTGCTCGCGACGGCCGTTTCCGCCGAGGGCGGCCCCCCCCCCGTGCAGTTGGGCATCCAGCCGGACATCCCCCCGAACCGCGAGGCGAAGGAGAAGGACGTCATCCGGTGGCTCGACAGCCTGCCCGCGGCGTTCCTCGCGGGCCGGATGGAGAACCGGGCGGTCATGGCCGTCTTCCTGGCGTCGGAATCGGACAGGGACAAGCCCCCCCCGGCGTCCAGGGGCGAGCGGCCCGATGCCCCGCAGGCGAAACGGGTGCAGGAGAGCCAGGCGCTCCTCCTGTCGGATCACCCCGAGTACGTGAAGGCCGTGAAGGACGCCAAGCTGTTGCCGGTGAAGGTGTCGGAGCCGATCGGGAAGGGGCCCGACCACGACAAACGGCAGGCGGAGTACCAGGCGTTGACCCGGCGGTACGAGGTGGTGCAGAGGCCGGCCGTGCTCTTCCTGGCGCCCGACGGATCGGTGCTGGGGCGGGTCGACCAGCCGACGGAGAGCAAGACGGTGGTGGAGGCGGTCAACCGCGTCCCGCCGCTCCTGGCGAAGTGGATCGCGAATCGGCTGAAGGAGGAGGCGTTACCGCCGGCGGCGACGGATGGGATCCGCCCGGACGAGCCGGCGTCGAAGGGGATGCGGAGGGATGTGCCCCCGTCGAAAGGGGAGTGAGAGCCGCCGCGATTCGGATTTGAAAGGACTGCGGATGGGACGCTTTGACGCGGGCGCGGACATCACGCTGGCCAACCTGAACATGCTCTACGTCCGGCACGCCGACGGCCGGACGGAGCGGGAGACGCACCTCCCGCTGGGGCCGCTCTACCTGACCGGCGCGCTGGAGCGGGCGGGGTGGTCGGTCGACTTCCGCGACTACCAGACGCACGCGGCGCCGGACCCCTTCCTCCCGGAGTCGATCGCGGGATTCCTCGACCGCAGCGCGCCGGTCCTCGGCGCGAGCTGCATGGCGAACCTCCTCCCGTTCACGCTCCTGGCGCTCGAGGACTTCAAGGCGCGGAACCCGGGAATCCCCGTCGTGCTGGGCGGCGTGGGGGGGAAATCGGTGGAGCGGGAGATCCTCGCGGCCTGCCCGTGGATCGACGTCGTCGCGCGGGGCGAGGGGGAGGTCTCCGGGCCGCTGCTGCTGGAGGCGCTGCGGACGGGGGGCGACCTGGGGCGCGTGCCCGGCATCACCTACCGGGCGGGCGGCCGCACCGTCGAGACGCCCCGGCCCCCGCGGCTGACGGATCTCGACGCGATCCCGCCGCCGTCCTTCGGGCATGTCCGCGTCGGCGACTACGACGGGTACGGGATGGTCACGAGCCGCGGCTGCCCCTACCCCTGCACGGTCTGCTCCGTCGCGCCCGTCTGGGACCGCGAGACGACGTCGCGGTCGCCGGAGCACGTCGTCGGCGAGATGCGCCGCCTGCACGACGCGCACGGGGTGTCGCTCTTCCTCTTCCAGGACGAGTTCTTCGTCAGCGGCAAGCCGCGGGTGATGGCGTTCTGCGACGCGCTGGCGCGCTCGGGGCTGAAGGTGAAGTGGAAGGCCTTCGGGCGGGTCAACCTGACGGACGAGGAGATGATGCGGGCGATGGTGGCGACGGGCTGCTGCGAGATCCGGTTCGGGATCGAGTCGGGATCCGACGCCGTCCTGGCGCGCACGCGCAAGGGCTTCACGGCGGAGCAGGCGGTGGAGGTGGTGACGGCGTCGGTGCGGCTCTTCGACCGGACGGACTGCTTCTACATCTGGGGGTTCCCGTTCGAGACGATGGCGGACTTCCACCAGACGGTCTTCCAGATGGTGGCCTTCCGGGCGCTGGGGGCGCGGATCCTGCCGAGCCTCCTCTGCTTCCTGCCGCAGACGGACATCTACCGGGAGGTGAAGGACAGCGGCGACCTGGCGTTCTGCCCGCAGCTCTTCCCGGAGTACATGCTGACGGGGCACGAGGTCCTCGGGGGGGCGCGGTGCGAGATCCCCGCCGAGCACGGTCGGATCTTCGACTTCATCCGGGCGCACCCCGGTCTCTTTCCGGGCTTCTTCCACTACCGGCTGGAGGAGAACGTCCTGCCGAAGCTGGCGGTCCTGCAGGAGTTCGGCTTCTACGGCAAGGACCGGGAGGCGGTGGCGGACACCGACTCGTGCGGGGCGCACTCACCGCGGCTGGCGCACGGACAACACCTGGTCGCGTCCCCGGAGTGAAGACACTCCGTCTCCGTATCCTCCGTGCCTCCGGGGTTGGGTAGCGGTCGGTTCACCGGCCGCAGTCGATCCGCACCACGATCGACCGCGAGAACGCCGGCAGCGGGACGGCGCCGCCGGACACCCGCGCCTTTTTCCATGCGTCCGACCACGGGTCGTAGGCCCGCACCGCCGCGCCGGTCCCCGGCTTCACGCCGGCGGGGAGCGCGAGCGTCGCGCCCTCCACCGTCCGCGGCGCCTTCCCTTCCGCCAGCTCCGCCTTCCAGTCGCTCTCCGCGTCGCGCACCCACGCGAGGAACGTCCGCTTCCCCTTCAGCGCCCGGATGCGCAGCCCCGGCGCGGGGATCTCCACGACCTCGAACCCCTCCGCCGGCGGGTCGATCCCCTCCACCGCCGCGGCGAACCGTGCGAAATGCCGCCAGAGATCGTTCTTCGCCACGTAGGCGTCCCAGTGCCAGCAGTGCCCGGGACCGGCCGCGCCGGCGAAGAACGGCGCGAAGAGGACGTCGTGCAGGAGGATCCCGTCCGTGTCCTTCGCGTAGAGCTTGAAAGGGCCGCTGTGCTTCGGCTCCACCGCCCCGCTCTCCGCCAGCAGCACCGGCCGCTTCGGGTCGAGCTTCCGCATCTCCTGCACGGCGTCGGCGGCGAGGAGGTCGACCGGCCCCTTGCAGACGTCGTAGCCCGCGCCGAGGTCGAGGTAGCGGTGGACCTGGGCGACGTCATTGCCGGGCATGCGGGCGAGGCGGTCGTAGTGCTTGCGGCACCAGTCGCTGTCGTAGCTCCCGAGGCTCTGCATGGCGAGGTGCTTCGGGAAGAGCCGGTGGAGCTCCGGCAGCATCGCCTCGGTCCAGGCGAGCACGTCCCCGCCCCCCACGGCGTTGATCTCGTTCCAGAGCTCCCAGCCGAAGACGACCGGGTCGGAGCCGTACCGGGCCTGGTACCAGGCGAGCTTCTTCTTGAACTGCTCGCGCGAGGGCCTGCCGTCGAAGAAGTCGGCGATCGACGCGGCCGTGCCGCCGTTGGAGACGAGGTGGAGCGGCTTCTGCGCCCACGGCTGCCGGCCGCCCTCCAGCGTCCGGAAGTGCTCGAGGCAGAGCTTCACGCGGAGGCCGAGGCGGCGGGCGGTGGCGAGGAGGGCGTCGATCCGCTTCGCCTTCTCCTCGTCGAAGACCCCGCTCTTCGCGTGCTCGACGTCGAACGCCGGGGTGCTCAGCCAGATGCGGATGTAGTTGCCGCGGTTCGCGGCGAGCTGCTCCATCCACGCGTCCCCGCCGGCGATCATGTTGAGGCCGATCGGGATCCAGGGCGTCCCGTCGGAGAGCTCGAAGTACCGCGGGTCGCGCGGGCTGACGCGGACGAAGGGGGAGGCCTTCGTCACGGGTTCCGCCAGGGCCGGGGTGGCCGCCAGGAGCGTCGCCGCCAGGGCCAGCGTCGGGAGCCGGTGCCGGTGTGCGGTCATGGTTCACCCGAATGAGTGGGCGAGGGGGTCGGGAACGGGGGAAAGCCTGCTTAATATGAGGAACCGATCGTGGCTATGTTACCGAACGTAACACCTTTCAGATCCCCCGCGCGCCGCGAATCAGGATGGTACAACCATGGCGAAAACGCACTCCCGGTTCGATACCGCTCCTTTGCTGACCTCGTGCCTTCCTCCCGTCTGATGCCGCCCCCCATCCCCCGCGACGCCCCTCACCCCGGCTCTCCCGTCGCCTGCCGGCGATACCCCTCGGGCGTCGCGCCGCAGAGGCGCCGGAAGAGGCGGCAGAAGTGCGGCACGGAGCGGAAGCCCGTCTCGAAGGCGACCTGCTTGACGCTCCGGCCCGTGGCCCGGAGGAGGGTCTGCGCCCGCTCGACGCGCCGGCGGTGGACGTAGGCCATCGGGCGCATCGCCACCGCCCGCGCGAAGCGGTCGGAAAAGTAGGTCGGGTGAAGGTGCGCCTGCGCCGCCAGCTCCGCCAGGCGGATCGGCCGGTCCAGGCGCCCCTCGATCCAGTCCAGGACCGGCTCGAACCGCCGGATCTCCCCCAGGCGCGACCCCGGAAGGTTCCGGGCGGTCTCCAGGAAGGGGACGAGGAGCAGGCGGACGAGCGCGTCGCTCTCCACCCGCGCCGCGAGCGCCCGCGCGTCGCCCGCGGCGGACGGGCGCGGCTCCACCTCGTCCGGCGGCTTGTAGGGGTCGTAGTCCTTCAGCCGCGCCTCCGGGTTGAGCGCCAGGAGCCGCTCGAACCG
>CAYUME010000472.1:2397-4553 GCA_964445475.1 uncultured Planctomycetia bacterium | reverse complement strand
CCCCCTCCGCCCGGTCCGCGGCGGAGAACCGGTAGGGCTGTCCGCCGGCGATGCCGTCGAAGATCCGCTTCCACGCGCCATGGACGGCGGGGCTGCCGATTCCCTCGATGCGAAGCACGGGGCCTTCCGAGCCGGGTGGCTCCTCGATGAAGCGGGGCGCGATCTCCGGTCGCGGCGCCCACGCCGTCCAGGCCGCCTCGGCGGCGGTCTTGCCGCCGATATCGACGATCCTCCCAATCGGGGCCGACCCGGCGCAGGAGAGCAGAGGAAGCGCGGCCGCGAGCAGGGCGGTGCGGATCGCTCCGGATTTCATGGCCTGTTCTCCGGGTGAAAGGGCCGAGCCGGAAGTATAGAGGATGCTGTTGCCTGTGAAAAGGCCGGTGCAGGTCCGGGGCAGATGGCGGTGGAACGGGAGGAGGCGGGGCACGTCAGAAGGAGACCTGTGTTACTTTTTGTAACACGCACGCTGGTTGTTTCGCGGGTGGAATTGTGACGTAACCCATTAACTGAAAGCCACTTGCTGCCATTTTGGCGGCATGGCACGCTATTTGCGTATACCCTCATACGCGTTGCCGTTGTTTTGCTGGTTTTGATAAACCAGGAGAGAATCACCATGATGAAAGAGGCGGAGTTCAGGACCGTACGACTTCACAAGGCCCTCGGCAACGCCCTGCGCCAGAAGATCCTCCGGGCGCTCGCCGTTACGCCGGCGCGCCCCCACGAACTGGCCCGTCGCGCCAAGCGCCCGCTGCCGGCCGTTTCCCGTGCTCTCGGGATTCTCTCCGCTGCGGACCTCGTGGCCTACCGGACCGAGGGGCATGGTGTCCTGTACTTCATCAAGCATCCGGAGATCTCCGCCCTGCTCCGACTGGCCGAGACGTTCGTCCGGTGCGCCGCTTGCCCCGCGGCACGGCCGGACCCGGCCCCGGAGCGCCTGAGCTCGGCGCCGGATTCAGTTCCCGGCTCCGAATCGGAACCGACAAGGACGGGGGGGCCGTCCCTTGCATCCCCCGCCCCGGGCTGTTACGATCGCGCCGCGATGTCCGGATCCGATGGACGTCCCGCTCCACACCCCTCGGGAGGCCCTTCCATGCGCCCACTTGTCGCGCCCCTGCTTGCCGCCGCCGCCCTGGCCGTCCCCGTCCTCCGTGCGGAGGAGAGCGTTGACGCGAAGTACGACCAGTCGAAGGTCCCTCTCGAGGTCGACACGGACGACACGAAGCTGACCAAGATCGTCCTCGTCGCCGGTCCCCCCAGCCACGGGCCGGGCGACCACGAGCACTTCGCCGGCATGGCGATTCTGATGGGCTGCCTCCGGCAGACGCCCGGCGTCTTTCCCGTCATGGCCCGCGACGGCTGGCCGAAGAACGAGGCGATCTTCGAGAACGCGAAGTCCATCGCCTTCTTCAGCGACGGGCGCGGCGGCCATCCCCTGAAGAAGCCCGGCCGCATGGACCTTCTCCAGAAGCACATCGACGCGGGCTGCGGCTTCGTGAACATCCACTACGCCGTGGACTACAACCGGGACCTGGGCGATCGCATCCTGGCGTGGCTCGGCGGCTACTACGACGTGGCCGTCTCGACCAACCCGCACTGGACGGCCGAGTTCAAGAGCGTCCCCGAGCACCCCGTCACGCGCGGTCTCTCCGCCCCCTTTACGATCCGCGACGAGTGGTACTACAACATGCGCTGGTGCGAGGGGATGAAGGGCGTGACGCCGATCCTCAAGGCCGCGCCTCCCGACAACACCCGCGGCACGGCGGACGCGAAGAAATACCCCGGCCGCGAGGAGATCGTGGCGTGGACCTTCGACCGGCCGGACGGCGGCCGCTCCTTCGGCTTCACCGGCGGCCACTTCAACAAGACGTGGGGCGACCCGAACTTCCGCCGCGTGGTCGTCAACGCCCTCCTCTGGACTGCGAAGGTCGAGATCCCCGCCGGGGGGGCGGCCTGCGACCTCGATCCCTCAGACCTTGAGAAGAACCTGGACGACAAACGAAAGAAAAAGTGATGCAGATCGCCGCTCCGCTTCCCGCGTTCCTGGCGCCCGACCGGCTCCGGGCGATCCTCGGGCGTCACTGGCCCGTCCCCGCGGACGGGACGCGCAGCGAGAGTGCCCCCGCGGCGCGCCGCCACACCGACCTCTTTCTCACCCA
>CAYUME010000472.1:0-2380 GCA_964445475.1 uncultured Planctomycetia bacterium | reverse complement strand
GCGTCCTTCGCATCGCCCCGCCCGACGCCGACGCCCTCCTCTACCACGAGCTCCGCAGCATGGCCCGGGAGCCGCAGCTCCTGCAGCGTGTCGCCGAGGAAACCTCGATCCCCGTTCCCGCGGTCTGGGCGCACGACGACACGCGGGATCTTCTCCCCCGCGATTTCCTTATCCTCGAGCGCCTTCCCGGTGCGCCGCACCCGCCGCCGGACGAGTCGTCGCCCGATGCGCGCGACGGTCTTCTTCGCGAGCTGGGCCGTCACGTCCGTGCCCTGCACGCGATCACCGGCCCACAATTCGGCCTGCTGGGTTCCCAGAGCCCGATGGAGCCTGAGCGGCACTGGTTCCCCGCGTTCGAGGCGATGGGGGGCCACTTGCTCGACGACAGCGAATCGTGCGGCGCATTGGCCCCGGACGAGACGTCGCGCCTGCGCGGGCTGCTCTACCGCCTGCGGACCGTCTTTCCGGCCCTCCGTCACGCCAGCCTCTGCCATATGGGTCTCGCGTGGGATCATCTCCTGGTCGAGGGGGGGCGGATCACGGGGGTCCTGGGGTGGGGACGCGCGCTCTGGGGCGACCCCGAGATCGAGTTCGCGGCGCTCGACGGGGCGGGGTTGAACCGGCCGGCCTTCTGGGAGGGATACGGCGCGCCGCGCCCGAACGACAGCCCGGCGAAGGTCCGGCGGAAGCTCTACCTGCTCTTCGGGCTCCTGGACGGCGTCGTCGCCTCGCGGCGGCGCGGCCGGGACCCCGCGACGGGGGAGACCGCCCGCCGGGCGGCGCTCCAGCTTGCGGCGGAGCTCGAGAAGGAATAGGACGGGGCCGACGCCCCGCGCTCACCCGCTTCCGCCCCGATAGGGCGAAGAGGAAGGAACGGCAGGACCCGCTTCTTATTCAGGTCAGGCTGCGGCGGGTTTCGCTCCTGTTGCTGTTGGAAGCCCCGCTCCGTGTGGGCGGGGAGCTTCACCCGGCAGCGGTCTCCCGGTGCGCCGGGTTGGCTCTTCCGGGCAGGAGGGTCACCCGGCCGAAGGTCATGCCGGTCGCCGCGTCGTCGGTTCCCCCGACGACGCCACTGGATTCCGCCCCAGTGGCTGCGGATTCACGGGTGCCTGGCGCCCCCGGACGACCTTCGCTTCCATGACGGCACCTCCACCGGTCGTTCCGCTGCCACCCGCCGGGTCCCGCGGGGCGAGCGGTTATTTCACCTCCTGCACCCAGATGTTGCGGAACACCACCGGATTCCCGTGGTCCTGCAGGTGGATTGGTCCCGGCGTGTCGGGCGGGGTGTTGTTGGGCGCCGCGGTCGTGTTGTGCTTCAGATCCGTGTTCTCGTGCACCTTCACGCCGTTGTGGAAGACCGTCATCCGCGCCGGCTGGTCGCCCTTCGCGAGGCGGTACTCGATGTCGTACGTCTGCCACGACAGCGGCGGGAGGCACATGTTCACCGACGGCTTCTCGATGCTGTAGATCCCGCCGCACTCGTTCTGTTCCCCCGTCAGCCCGAAGCTGTCGAGGAGCTGGACCTCGTGCCGCCCCATGAGGTAGCACCCGCTGTTCGATCGCCCCTGGCCGCGGGCCTTGGGCATGAAGGAGAGGCGGAACTCGAGGTGGAGCTTCATGTCGCCGAACGTCCGCTTGCTCGTGACGCCCCAGCCGAGGAGGTTGCCCTCGACGAGCCGGCCGTTCTGCCAGGCCTCGGCGCTCGTCCCGTCGAAGAGGACGACCGCGCCGGGCGGCGGCTCCTGGCCCAGCGTCGGGCTTTTCCGCTCCACTTTCTTGAGCGCGACGGCGGCTCCGTCGGCGGTCTTCCCGGTGCAGGTCCCGCCCGCGATCACGGCGCTCCAGCCTCCTCCCTCGACCTTCGTCGCTTCTCCCTCCGTCTTTCCGGACGCCTTCACGCGTCCTTTCTGGTCCCAGCCCGCGCCGGGGAGCCCGCCGGCCAGGAAATAGACGTCGAACTGCCCGTCGCCGAGGGCGACGACCTGGGCGCCGAGCTTGGCGCTCCCGGCCTTCCCTTCGTACTCCCCCTGGACGAGGAAATCCGGGCCGGCCTTCGCCGGATCGGTGAAGACGTCCCGCGGCTCCGCGACGGCCGCCGGCGGAAGCGAGAACAGCGCCATCGCGAGAAAGGGGAATGTGGTCCATAGCCTCATGCGACACCTCCCGGGTTCGAAATCGCCGAAGAAAACAGACAGATGCAGAGGACCGGTGGGGGGGGCTTCGGACGAATGCTTATCCGCGTTCATCCGGCTTCCTCCGATGTCCCCTGAGGTCGTATGCTTGCCGCGCTGCGGGGACTATACCGTCGAAACGGGGGGAAGCGAAAGAAAAGAAGGCGCGTGGAGGGAGGAGGTTGCGGGTGCGCACGCTGTGCTTGCCG
>CAYUME010000471.1:0-4563 GCA_964445475.1 uncultured Planctomycetia bacterium | reverse complement strand
TGCTCCTCCCCTCCGCGCGCGCCGCCCTCGCCTATGACGCGAACGAGCGGCTCCGCCTGGCCGTCGTCGGCATGGCCGGCTTCGGCGCCTACCACGGCTTCGCCGAGCTCATCCACGCCTACGGGAACGTCCAGTACGCCATCGGATGCGACGTGGACCGACGGAAAGTCCGGAAAGTCTACGACCTGTGGGAGAAGCGGGCGGCCGAGTGGGCGGCCTCCGGGACGCCGGACCAGAAGAAGGCCGCCGCCGAGGTCTACGCCCCCCTGGCCGCCTCGCCGCCCCCGCTGATCGCCGACTTCCGGAGGCTCTTCGACGGGAAGGCGGACGCCTTCGACGCCATCGTCGTGGCCACCCCGGACCATACCCACGCCGTGATCTCGGCCGCGGCCTTGCGAGCCGGGAAGCCGGTGCTCTCGGAGAAGCCGCTGACGATCAGCGCCCACGAGGCCCGCGCGCTGCTCCTGCTGGCGCGCGGACGGAAGCTCCCCACGCAGATGAACAACCACGGGGCCTCCCGCCCGGGCTTCCGCCGCGGCCTCGAGATCCTCCGCGAGGGCCTCCTCGGCGAGGTGCGCGAGGTGCACGTCTTCTTCAGCCGGGGCGGGCAGAACTTCCAGGCGCCCCCGCAGGGGGCGCAGGAGGTCCCGCCGGAGCTGGACTGGGACCTCTGGCTGGCGCAGCTGAAGGAGCGCCCGTACCACCCCGGCTGGATCAACCGCATCGCGTGGCGCGAGTCCAGCATCGGCGAGCTGGGCAACTTCGGCCCGCACGCCGCCAACCTGGCCTTCATGGCGCTGAACGTCGCCGACCTCTGGCAGGAGGGCGCCGACCGAGGCCGGATCCGCGTCGTCTCCGCGTGTTCGGAGGTCAACGCGCTCTCCTACCCGCGCTGGGAGCGGATCCGCTGGGAGGTCCCCGCCCGGGGCCCCCTGCCGCCGGTCGCCTTCACCTGGCACCACGGCCATCCGCCAGACTACGCCGAGGGCTCGCGGAAGCGGCTGGAAACGATCGTGCGCGACCACGACGCGGCCGACGGGGACCTCGCGCGGCTCCTCCCCCCCGCGGGCTGCCTGATCCTCGGCAGCAAGGGACTGCTGGCGACCCCCAGCCACAATACGGAGGTCGAGCTGCTGCCGAAGGCGCGCTTCGCGGACGTCGAGCAGAAGCGGCCGCTCGCCCTGCCGGTCCCCCGCAACCATTACGCGGAGTGGGTCGAGGCCTGCCGCGGCGGGCCGGCGCCGTACTGCCGGTTCGAGCACGCCGCGCCGCTCGCGGAGCTCCTCTGCGTGGGCAGCCTGTCGACGCGCTTCCCGGGGGAGCCCATCGACTTCGACCCGGCGAGCGGCCGCATCACGAACCATCCGCGCGCCGCGGAGCACCTGCAGTACGCGTACCGGAAGGGATGGACGATCTGAACGGCCGCGGGCCGCCGCCCGCCGGGGCGCCCGCCACACCCAGGAGCCCGCATGGACGCCTCCCTCACCCGCCGGAGCCTGCTCGCCCGCACCGCGCGCGCCGCGGGCGGCGTGCTCGTCCTCCCCTCCGCCCGCACCGCCCTCGCCTACGCGGCCAACGGGCGGCTGCGCCTGGCGATCTTCGGCAACCGGTACAACGCCAGCCACTTCCTGGTCGCCGCCCACGACAATGGCACCGAGATCGTCGCGCTCTGCGACCCGGACCAGCGGACGATCCCCGCCATCCGGAAGCGGTGGGGGGAACAGGCGGACAAGCGGGAGAAGGCCTCCGGCGAGGACGCGCGCCAGACCGCCGCGCAGTACCGCCGCATGGCCGCGGGCGAGGGGGTGAAGGTCTTCGCGGACATCCGGAAGCTCGTCGGCACGATGGCGAACGGCTTCGACGCCCTCGTCGTCTCCGACTACGACCACTTCCACGGCGTCGCCTGCGGCGCGGCCCTGCGCGCCGGGAAGCCGGTCTGCACCGAGCGGCCGCTGGGGCTCACGATCGCCGACGCGCGCGCCCTGCGCGCCCTGGCGGCCGGAACGAAGCAGGCGGTGACCTACCGCAGCCCCGGCACGGGCAGCCATCGTTTCCGCCGCGCCCTGGAGCTGGTCGAGGACGGCGCGATCGGACCGGTCCGCGAGGTCCACGTCTGGTTCAAGCGCGGCGGGCCGGACCGCGACGCGGCGCCGCAGGGCGCCCAGCCGATCCCGGCGGGCCTGGACTGGGACCTCTGGCTGGCGCCGCTGGCCTGGCGCGAGCACCACCCGGACTGGATGGCCTACGCGCACTGGCGGGAGACCTGCAGCGGGGGGCTGGGCAGCTTCGGTCCGCACACCACCATCTTCCCCTTCATGGCCCTGCGGCTCCGCGCGCTCTGGGACGACCCGGCGGCCCGCATCCGCGTCCGCGCGGAGTGCGCCCGCCTCAACCTCCTCTCCTTCCCGCGGTGGGAGCGCGTGACCTGGGAGCTCCCGGCGCGCGGGGGCATGCCGCCCGTGACGATCACCTGGCACCACGGCCCCGACTTCGCACCCGAGGCCCGGCCCCTGATCCACGACCGGCTGCGCGCCGTCGGGGTCGCGAAGGCGGAGGAGGCCGACGCCCTGATGAAGAGCGCGGGATCGATGCTCGTGGGGACGGACGGCGCGCTGGTCGCGGACGACCACAGCGCCCAGGTCGTCGCGCTGCCCGCGTCGCGCTTCAAGCCGGACGACCTGAACCGGCCGGTGCGCATCCCGGAATCCCGGGGGATCTACGCGGATTGGATCGACGCCTGCCGCGGCGGAAAGCCCCCCATCCTGGCCTCCTTCGAGAACGGGGGCCCGCTCAGCGAGATGCTCATGCTCGGCAACATCGCGACGCTCTTCCCGGGAGAGACGCTCGTGTACGCCCCCGCGGCGGGAACGATCGAGGGGCCGGCCGGGGCGGCACAGCGGCTCGGGATGGCCTATCGGGAAGGGTGGACGCTCTGACCCGCCTCCCTTCCGCCCGAACGGATCGAGGAGTGGACTCGGAGCCGCATCCGGTCTAAGATGCAGCCCCTGTCGCCGGGCACCCGTCCCCGTGCCGCGAGCCGGCCCGTCGGAGCTCCGGACCCCATGCGAAAAGTCACGCTCTACTCCGTCCTCCTGCTTCTCGGGCTGGGCCTCTCCCAGGCGCTGCCCGCCCTGCTGGGCGGCGCGCACGACGCCGCCGCCGTGGCGATCCGCGTGCTCACCATGACCGGCCTCGCGTTCATCATGATCCAGGTCGGCTTCGAGTTCCATATCGACAAGGCGCGACTCGGCACGTACGGCTGGGACTACGCGATCGCCTTCACCGCCGCCTCCTTCCCCTGGATCTTCGTCACCGCGTACTTTGTCTTCGTCATGCTTCCGGCGGAGGCCTGGGGCGACTTCGACGCCTGGAAGGAGACCCTCCTGGCGGGCCGGTTCGCCGCCCCCACGTCGGCCGGCGTCCTGTTCAGCATGCTGGCGGCGGCCGGCCTGGGGGCGACGTGGCTCTTCCGCAAGGCGCGGGTCCTGGCCATCTTCGACGACCTCGACACCGTGCTGCTGATGATCCCCCTGAAGATGCTCCTGGTGGGGCTGGCCTGGCAGCTGGGCCTGGTGGTGCTGCTCATGGCGGTGCTGCTCGCCGTCGCCTACGTCTGGCTTCATCGCGTCTGCATGCCCGTGGGCTGGCCCTGGGTGCTGGCCTACGCGGCCGTCATCGTCGGGGTCGGCGAGGCGCTCTACGCGGGCAGCCGGGTGATCGACCCGTCCGTGCCCATCCACATCGAGGTGCTGCTCCCGGCGTTCGTCCTGGGCTGCCTGGCGAAGCCGCGCGCCGCGTGCCCCGATGCGGATCCCGAGACCGTGGAACACGCGCTGCACGACCTGCTCGGGCGCCCCGCGGAGCGGCGGGCCACCGCGTCGGTCTCGGCCGCCTTCATGGTGCTCGTCGGGCTGAGCATGCCCGCGATCCTCGGTGGAGCCGACGTCCAGCACCCCGCTCCCGTCCCCGCCTCGCTCCACGCCGCGGCGCCGGCCGGGGCGGTCGACGATCCAGCCGCCCAGGGCGGCCCGGAAACGGGGCGGTACGTGACCACCGTCACGGCCCGTCAGCCCGGGATCGGATGGGGCCTCGTCACCCTGCACGTCCTGCTGATCACCCTGCTCTCCAACCTGGGCAAGATGTTTCCCGCGCTCTGCTACCGCCGCCAGGCCCACTGGCGTCACCGGCTGGCCCTCGCCATCGGCATGTGGCCGCGGGGCGAGGTGGGCGCGGGGGTTCTGGTGCTCAGCCTGGGCTACGGCATCGGGGGCCCGATCGTCACCGTCGCCATGCTCTCGCTGGCCCTGAACCTGGTGCTGACGGGCGTCTTCATCCTCGTGGTGAAGCGCCTCATCAAGGGGGTCCCCGAGGCCCCGTCGACGGGGCCCGCGCCCCTCACCTGATGCCCCGCCCCGGGACGGAAGGCTCACGCCGCCGCCTTGCATCCCCCCTCGTCCCGCCTATAATCGAGCACCATGACAACTCCCGTTGAGCACCCCGAGCCCGAGCGGGGGGGCGGCGGCGGGGGGGGGGGGGGGGGGGTCGGCGGGGGCGGCCCGGGGG
>CAYUME010000470.1:0-4568 GCA_964445475.1 uncultured Planctomycetia bacterium | reverse complement strand
TACCTGGCCCAGATCTACAACCTGATCGGGGTCGAGGTCCTGAAACGGGGCGACGTGCGGGGCGCGGTGGAGTGTTTCGAGAAGTCGTACCAGGCGGCGGATCTCTACTGCCTCTGGGTTCGGTACCAGCTCCGTCCCAAGATGGATGTCAAGCTCTTCGACTTTTTCGAGATGCGGCTGCGCGAGTTCGAGGCGCTCAAGTCCGACTTGGACCATTCGCTGGCCATGCTCAACCAGCAGATGGCCGAGCGTCATGCCCGGGAGGGTGACGCGCGGGGGGCGATCGAGGCCTACGAGAAGACCCTGCGCCATTGCGAGCGCTACCTGGCCTGGCTCCAGAAACAGCCGGCACCGGCCGGCGACCCGGAATTCAAGGACAAGCGAGGCAAGCCCGTCCAGGAGATGCGGGGGAAGGTCCAGAAGGCTCTCGCCGATCTGGGGCGACCCGTCGCCCCCGCGCCCCCGGAGAAGGTCTCCACCCGGTAACGCCATGCATCGAGGCGATCGAGAAGAGGGGGCGTCCCCTCTTTTATTTTGGGGGGCGGGCCCCCCCGGATCCGCGCGTCAACTGGGGAGGGTGGGCGATGCGGCGGGGCGAAGGCGGCTTTGGGGGGCGGGGCTGCGGGAGGGAGGGGGCCGGGGCGTTTCCCCCGGTCGGAGTCCCGGCGCCGTTTCCCGGTGCGTTCCCCGATCCCCGATCGCGCGCGGGGCGGGGCTCCGGGCCGGCTCCGCGAGGGCGCCTCGGCCCTGCGTGACGCGGGCGGGCGCCGTCCGAGCGGCGGAACGAGCCGGTGTCACGGCGGAGATGCCGACGATGAACGCGGGGGGGAGTGCGGGGAGACGGACCCCGCTCTCGTTCCGGGCCGCCCGGGGCGCGTGCGGGCGGGGCCGTTCATCCGGCGTCACCGGGAGGCCGGGTCTCGCGTTGCATTCCTGGGGGCGTTGCGACGTGTCCGGTCCCGGAGGGGGAGGAGGACGACGGCCGGGTGCGGAGACGCGGGGTGTCGCGACCGGGGTCCCGTCCGCTCCGGTTGTGCGCACCAGGAGGACCGGGTAATTGCCGGCAAAGAGCGAGACCGCAAAGACGCCGACGAGCGCCACCGCGATCACGAGCAGGTAATCGTACCAGGTCATATCCCCACCCTGTTCGATCGGCCCGAGGCGACGGGCCCGCCCCCTATGTATATCGGCGAAACGAGCGCCGTTCTTGCGCGGCCTGGTCCGATCGGGTAAGGTGCGCCACGTGAACTCCCTGCCGCAGGGGCCTTTCGAGATGTCTACCTCCGCATTCCTGCGCGCGATCGGCGATCGGGTGCTCGTGGGGGACGGGGCGCTCGGGACCGTCTTCTACGGCAAGGGCATCCCCTTTGCCGTCTGCTACGAGGCCTTGAGCGCCTCCCGTCCCGACCTGGTCAGGGAGGTCCACCGCTCCTATGTCGAGGCGGGGGCGGACGTCCTGGGGACGAACACGTTCGCGGCGAACCGCTACCGGCTGGCATCGCACCATCTGGAATCCCGGGCGCGGGAGCTGAACCGGCTCGGGGCCCGGCTGGCCCGCGAGTGCGCGCGGCCCGGCGTCTTCGTCGGCGGGGCCGTCGGACCTCTGACGGACCTCGTCCGCGGCGAGCGGCCGCCCCGCCAGGAGCGCCGGATGGCCTTCGCGGAGCAGGTCGACGGCCTTCTCGAGGGGGGATGCGACGCGATCGTCTTCGAGACGTTCTCCGACCTCGAGGAGCTGCTGCTCGGGGTGGAGGTGGCGAAACTGCGGGGGGCCGTGGTCGTCGCACAGATGGCTTTCATCGACCGGGACCGCACGGCGTCGGGTGCGGACGCGCTGACGGCGCTCCGGGCTCTCGAGGGGGCGGGGGCGGACGTGATCGGGGCGAATTGCGGGCAGGGGCCGCACGGGATTCTGCGGATTCTCGAGCGGTATGGCGGGGCCACGAAGCGCCCCCTGGCCGCCTTCCCCACGGCCAGCTTCCCGCACTGCCGGGACGGTCGATTCGGCTATCATTCCTCGCCGGCCTATATCGCCGCGATGGCGGAGCGGATGGTCGCGGCCGGGGCGAACCTGGTCGGAGGCTGCTGTGGGACGGGCCCCGAGGAGATTCACGCCATCGCGCAGCGGCTGAAAGGCCGAAAGCCGGCGGAGCGGCGACTCGATCCGCCGGCGGCGCCGGCGGCGCCTCCGGAGGTCGAGTCGCTTCCCGGGGCGCGGTTTGCCGAGCGGCTGGGGCGGGATCGGGTGGTCGTGGCCGAGGTCGATCCTCCCAGGGGGCTCCGGTACGAGACGCGCGTCGAGCACGCGGTGCGGCTCGTCGAAGCCGGCGCGGACGCCATCACCCTCGGCGACAATCCGCTCGCCATCCTGCGCATGGGAAACGTCGCCTTCGCGAGCCATGTCCTCCGGGCGGCCCGGACGGACGTCATCCTGCACGTCTCCTGCCGGGACCGGAACCGGATCGGGATCCAGTCGGACCTGATGGCGGCCGCGACGCTGGGCGTCACGTCCGTCCTCTGCCAGACGGGGGACCCGGCCCGGGTGGGCCCGCAGGCCGGGGCCCACTCCGTCTTCGACCTCGATTCCCTGGGGTTGATCCGGATCGCGGCGGGGATGAATGCGGGGGTGAATGCCCACGGGATTCCGCTCGGTCGCCGGACGCGATTCGCGATCGGGGCGTCGCTCAACCCGAACGCGCGGTACCTCGACATGCAGGTCAAGCGGCTGGAGAAGAAGATCGCCGCCGGTGCGCAGTTTGCGATGACCCAGCCTGTCTTTTCGCCGAAGGCGGTGGAGGCCCTGGCGGAGGCCGTGCGTCCCCTGGGAATCCCCGTTCTCTGCGGGGTCCTGCCCTTGATCAGCGCCCGGAGCGCCGAGTACCTCCACGGCGAGGTCCCGGGCATCGTCATCCCGGAGCACGTTCTCGAGCGCATGCGCCGGGTGCCGGAGGCGAAGGCGGAGGGCGCCGCCGTGGCGCGCGAGATCATCGACGCCGCGATGGCGAACGGGCTCGGGATCTACCTGACCGCGCCCGTCGGGGGGGCCGAGGCCCTCGAGCCGCTGGTCCGGTATGCCCGGAGTCGGGCGGCGGATGCCGCGGCCGTCCCGGCGCCCGTCGAAAAGGACCCGGAGATCGAGGTCGAGATCGAGGAGTAGGGGACGGGGGGCCGGGCCGAGGACGACGGCCGCATCGCCGGGGAAGTCGGGGCAGGCAACCGCCACACGGGAGAAGTCGGGTGACCGGGGTCCGGCCGGCGGCTCCGTTACGTTCCCGGATCCGGGCGTCGCGCGATGAGCGCGTCCAGCTCCAGTTTCAGCCGTTCCAGCACCTCGCCGTAGCCGAAGCTCCCCAGCTTCTCGCCCCGTCGCTTGAGGTTGACCGTTGCCGGCCCGCACCAGAGCCCGAGGTCCGCGTCGTCCGTCTCGCCCGGGCCGTTCACCCGGCATCCCATCACCGCGATCGTGATGTCGTGAGGTCGCGCGTAGTCCGTCATCGCCCGCACCTTCTCGGCGAGGTCGACGAACCGGTCGTTTTCCACCCGGGAGCAGGAGGGGCAGGAGATGATGACGAGCCGGTCGGAGGAGGCGGGGGGGGAGGAGAACCGTCCGCGCTTCACGTCGTCGACCAGCCGCTGGCCTTCGATCACCTCCTCGATCTTCCGGTCGTTCGGGACGGTGAGGGAGATGCGGAGGGTGTCTCCGATCCCCTCGGCGAGCAGGGGCTCGAGGGCCAGGCGCGTCCGGATCACCCCGCCGGGCGGCAGGCCGGCCTCCGTCAGTCCGAGATGGAGCGGCACGTCCGGCCGCCGCGCCGCGAACAGGCGGTTTCCCGCGAGGACCTTCTTCGGGTCGGAATCCTTCAGCGAGACGCAGTAGCGCTCGAACTGGAGGCGGTCGAGTATATCGCAGTGCATCAGGGCGCTCTCGACCATGGCCCGGACGGAATCGTCCGGGTGTCGGCGGGTCATCTCGGGGTCGACGGACCCGCAGTTGACGCCGATCCGGAGGGCGCACCCGTGCGCGCGGGCAGCGGCGACGATGAAGGCGACCTTCTCCGCGACGGGCTTCGTCGGCTCGAGATGGTAGAGGTGGCCCGGATTGTAGCGGATCTTGTCTACGTGCGGGGCGACCGCGGCCGCGAGGCGGTAGTTCTCCTGGAGATCGACCGAGAGGGAAGCGGTCGTGCGGCGGCGGATGGCCGCGAGCGCTTCCGCCTCGGCGTCGCTGTCGCACGCGATGCGGACGATCCCGGCGCCGGCCTTCCGGAGCGACTCGGCCTGTGAGACCGTGGCGTCGACGTCGCGCGTCTTCGTCGCGCACATGCTCTGGACGACGACCGGGGCGCCGCCGCCGATGACGACGGACGCGCCGACGCGGACCGGACGGGTCTTCATGCCCATGGGCGCCTCGGAAACGGGACGGATCCTAGCACGACGGGGGAGGGGAATCAAAAGGTCCCGGGGGGGATTTTCCGGGTCGCGGGAATCGGGAGGCGTGTCGCCCGACGACCGACGCGGTCTTTCTTTGATCTCGGCCCCGCTTGGGGTTGCGGCCGTCGCCGGGTTTC
>CAYUME010000469.1:0-4582 GCA_964445475.1 uncultured Planctomycetia bacterium | reverse complement strand
ATGCGACGGCGACCGCGTCTGCCGTCACCTCCTCCACGACAGCCGGCTCTGCCGTTTCGACGCGGGGGGTGGCTTTGCGCGACAGGGGCTTGGCGACCGCCGGTCGCTCCAAGCGCGCGCGCCGCTTCCCCAGCTTGCGATAAATGTATACGCGCTTGCAGCACTTGCACCGGACAAGGTGTTTCCCGGTGTCCGGCTCGGCCTCCGCGTCTGGCAGTTCGTCGAGGACGGGTTGGAGCTGGGCGGACGAATCGCCCTCGACCAACTGCGGCCGAACCGGCCAGTTCACCTTCGGGATCTTGGTGTCGGGCTCCAGGCTGATCTTGAACTCGAGACCGTCCCTGGAGATGTCGTGGAGCTTCGGCCGGATGGCCTGGAGCTCGGCCTTGGTGGCGTCCGTGAGAAAACGGATGGGAGCGCTCTTGACGATCTGGAGGGCGACCTCGGGATCGAGGTTGAAGGCCCCGGCAAAGCGAGCAGCGGCTCTCTCGCGCGAGGCGGTCGACACCCGGACCACGATGATGGTGTATGTCTCCGCCGTCTGCGTGCTCATGCGGCTGGCCCCGTCCCGCAGGCCCCCCAGCCCTGGACAGGGACGACAGTGTATCAGCGGGGGCTTCGGCCGGTCAAGCAATCCGCGACGGCCGGGGTGGTCACAGGCGCCGTCGCGCGGGAGGACGGCAACCCCGAACCGGAACAGACCCGGCGGGCGCCTCCGGTCAGCTGCCGACTCGACATTCCCCCTGTCGTCCGGGGCGCTCATTTCGCGCCGCCCGCGACCCCCTTGAACTCCGCGAAGAGGACCTACGTCAAGTCGGAGCCCGGTGCCGGCTTGAAATGGATGACGCCGACGCACGACCCGTCGACCGTCCGATCCGTTTTCAGTCCTTACTTGCTGCCCGGCGCGGGCTTCGGCCGCGGGAAGGCTGACACCTTGCTCATGCATTCCGGATCCGGCTTTTCCGGCAGCGTGGCCTTCCACGCGAGCGCGAGCCGGGACAGGCGCGCGACGATTTCGGGATGTTCCTTCGACACGTCCTTCGCTTCCTCACGGTCGTTGCCGAGCTGATGCAACTCGACGCGCGAGGCGTCGTACGTCATGGCGAGCTTCCAGTCGCCGTCGCGGACGGCGAGGCGGGGCCACCAGTCCGGCTCCGTGCTGTTTCCGCGCCACTCCCAGAATATCGGCCGCGCGCGGACAACCTCCTTCCCGTTGAGCGCATCGAGAAGGTTTTCGCCGTCGCCGTGATAATCGACGGGCAGGTTGACGCCCGCTGCGGCGCAAAGCGTCGGGAGCAGGTCGACCGCGGTCACGACCGTCCTGTCGTTCTTCACGCCCGCGGGCGCGCGGCCGGGCCAGCGCACGAGGAAGGGCACGCGCACGCCCCCCTCGAACAGGCTGCGCTTGCGGCCGCGCAGGCCGCCGGTCGCGCCGACGCTGTAGTACGTGTCGAAGCCGCGGGCCCCGACGGTCTGATCCGTGCCGACGGACTTCCTTGTTCCGGTCCACTCGGGACCGTTGTCGCTGGAGAAGATGACGACCGTGTTCTCCTCGACGCCAGCCTCCTTCAGCGCGGACAGGATCCGGCCGACGTCGTCGTCGCCGTCTGTGATGACGGCCGCATAGACCTGCTTCTGCTCGTCGAGGTGACTCCACTTCTCCATGGACTCTTTCGTCGGCACGTGCGGCGTGTGGCTTTCGTGGATCCAGACGTTGACGAAGAAGGGCCGGTCCGTGCTCTCGCGGATGAAGCGCACGACGTTGCCGGCGGTGTCGTGCAGGCCGGACTGGGCGCGCCCATCGCCCGGACCGTTGAATACGGCCGAGTCGTCGAATCCGTAGGCGGATACCGGCGGCGCGCCGACCGCTCCCGTGTTGGTCAGATGCCACTTGCCGAAATGGCCGGTGCGATAGCCCGCGCCCTTGAGAAACTTCGCGAGCGTCGGCGCCTTCGGGTCGAGCCAGTCCGGCATGCCCCGCTGGACATTGATCCCCGGCGCGAAATGCTGGTGCACGCAGAACCGCGCCGGGTAGAGGCCCGTCATCGCCGCCGTGCGGCTCGGCGAGCAGACCGGGTTCAATACATTGAATTGATGGAAATCGATCCCCTCGCTGGCGAGCCGGTCGAGGTGAGGCGTCTTGAGCCACGGATGCCCGTGGCAGGACAGGTCGCCCCATCCCCAGTCGTCGGCGAAGAGGAAGACGATGTTCGGCCTGGGCGCGGCCGGGGGCCCTTCGGCGGCGTGCAGCGGGGCCGCGACCGCAAGCGACAGCGCGGCGAGCAGGACGCGGTTGTATTTCATGGTCGCTCCCTTCGGTGTCCTTCCCCTGCAAACGCCCGCGGTCCCTTTGCAGTCCGGCCGCGCGACACGCCTTCTCCTATTATCCCTCCCGGGCCTTTGCCGCGACCCACTTGAGCTCCGCGAAGATGACCTTCGTCAGGTCGGAGCCCGGCGCCGGCTTGAAGTGGATGACGCCGACGCCCGACCAGTCCTTCATCGGCTGCTTGCTGAAGCGGTTGACCAGCCGGCCGGCCGGCACGACCATCTCCTGCCAGTCGTCGGAGGCGGGGATCGCGATCTCCCCCTCGTTGTGGCTGGCCGCCGTCAGGATCAGCGTCTGCGGCTCGGTGCAGTAGAACCGGAAGGCCAGCTGCCCGCCCGGCGGGGCCTGCCACTTCGGGTCGTTCAACTGCTCCGTGCCCGTTCCCTTGCGGTTGTCCGTCGCGCGGAAGCCCCGGATGCCGCGCGCGCCCTCGACCGCGACCACGTCCGTCCACAGGCTCACCCCGTCCCGGGCGCTCGCGATCGTGTCGGAGCGCGCGTCCGTCGCCTTCGCGCGGCCGAGCTTCGAGGGGATCGCGGCGTTGAAGAACGTCGACACGACGACCGTCGTGTCGTACGTGACGTTGGCGTAGCCGAAGACGTAGTCGTCCACGCTCATCACCGGCATCTTGCCGACCCAGGTCCCGTCCTTCCCGGCGCAGGGGGTGTCGCGCCACGACCGCGTGAAGCTGCACGGGCTCTTGAGCGCGTAGTACATCTCCACCGCCTTGACCCGCCCCGGCGACGCCGGGGTGACCGTCAGCTCCGGGACGCCGCCCGCGTCGAGCCGGATCTCCGACTTCGGCTGTTCCGGCCAGAAGACGTCCTTCTTCAGGACGTGCTTCTCCAGCCACATCCGGGCGTTCTGGCCGATCTTCTCTGTGTTGTGGTGCGCGCGCGCCTGGACGGCGAACGACCACGGGACGCCCGGCTTGAACCGCTTGAAGCTCTCCAGCCCGCGCTCGTGCCCGCCGTGGTGGTCGTTGGAGCCGTTGAGCCAGAGCGTCGCCGCGGTGATGTGGGGCACGTGCGCCTCCGGGGCGACGGCGGAGAGGTAGAGCGCCTCGCCGGGGGTCTTCGGCGGCTCGACGGCGGGCGTGCTGTACATCCAGACCTGCTTGTCGCGGTAGTAGTCGTTGTACCCGATGCCGAAATAGGCCACGACCGCCTTCACCCGGGGATCCGTGGCGAGGTGCCACATGATCGTCCCGCCGTAGGAATACCCCGCCGCGCCGAGCCGGGTTTTGTCGACCTCCTTCTGCCGCTCGAGGTAGCTGAGCGCGCGCCGCTCGATCGCGTACCAGAGGTAGTCCGACGTCTGCTTCGGGTCGGTGATGGGCTTCTTGTCGTAGGTCTCCGTGCGGACGGGCCCGGCGACCTCCCGGTCCATGTTGCCGTGCCAGAGCCGCTCGGGGTACTTCGTGTACTCCTTCCGGTCGCCGGTCTTGCCGCAGTAGTCGTGCGCCAGGACCGCCCAGCCGGTGTCGACGAATTCCTTGTTCGTGCCGGGCGCCCCCATCCAGCCGTGCACGTTCAGCAGGCCGGGCGCCTGCGTCGCCCCCTCCTGGACGCTGTACCGGCAGTAGACGCGGACCTCCTCGCCCAGGACGTAGGCGCTGATGTAGGAGTCCCGGTTCAGGATGCCGTCCTTGACCTCCTTCCGGACGATCTCTTCCTTGAAATCGCCCTGGTCGGGATCGTAGCCGGTCCAGACCTGCGGGGGCGTCGGCAGGTCGGCCGCCGCCGCGACCCGGACGACAGACAGCATCGCCATCAGTCCGGCGGTCGTCCATCGTCGCATGGGCGCGTCCTCCACCGTGAGGCCAGCAGATCGCTCACCCGCCTTCAGGCGGGGAGGCTCACTCCGTCCAGCGCAGGTTGCGGAACTCCGGCGCCGCGCCCTTCCAGGGGCCGCCAAGGCGCCGGTCCGCACCGCCTTTCTTGCCGGCTTTCAGGGTCTCGCTGTCGCCCAGGCGCAGCTCGCGGATCCCGGCCCAGCCCGCCAGCGGCTCCCCGTCGGCGTTCTTGAGGTCGGCGGGCGACAGGGCCACGGCCTGCCAGCCGGCCCCGCCTTGGAGCGCCACGTCGGCCGCCGCGTCGTCCAGCCCGACGACCAGGGTGTTCGGCTGATCGCACCGGATCTCGAGGGCGAGCTTCGCCCCGGGCGGCGCCGCCCACATACTGGCGTACAGCATGTGGGTCCGCCGCGCACACTGGCCCGTCAGGTCCTAGTTGAACCACTCCTTCTGCCATTCGC
>CAYUME010000468.1:0-4597 GCA_964445475.1 uncultured Planctomycetia bacterium | reverse complement strand
CGGCCGCGGCGCGGGGGCGGTCGGCGGCGGGGCATCGGGCGAGTTCGGCGATGCCGGTTCCGTGACGGCGGATTCGGGTGCCGGCTCCGGCCGGCGCACGTCGGGCGTCCGGGGGGCGGGGCCTGTTTCCGCGGGAGCGGGCGTGACGGGCTCCTCGTCGGGGCGGGCGGCGACGGCATCGGGGGCGCCCGCCCCGGCGTCGGCCGGCGCCGGGACGCGACCCGGTCCCGTCCCCCGCGACAGCAGGAGGACCAGGGCGACCGCGACGAGCAGGGCGGCGGCGACGGCCAGCGGGCGGGCGGCGGAGGCGGCGGGCGCGCCGAGTCGCCGAAGCGACGGGCGGCGGGGCGGCCGGCGGATCTGTGCGGCGTCACCCTGCTCCTCGCTCAGCCCCTGCAACAGCGCGTCCGTCCCGGCGGCCCGGACGTAGAGGTCGGCCGCCGCCGGGTCGGTCCGGAGTGCCTCGTTCAGCGCCGCCACCTCGTCGGCCGTGGCCGCGCCGTCCAGGCATCGCAGGATCAGGTCTTCCAGGGCTTCCGCGTTCATGGTCTTCTGCAGGCGTATCCGGGAGGCGGGCGGGACCTTAATCGAAATCCCGAAAATGGACCAAG
Source organism: uncultured Planctomycetia bacterium (assembly GCA_964445475.1). GTDB lineage: Bacteria > Planctomycetota > MHYJ01 > CAYUME01 > CAYUME01 > CAYUME01. Next base: position 3,986 of record CAYUME010000468.1, on the reverse strand, counting down.
CGGGTCAGGACGGCTCCGCCAGCCGGGCTTCGATGCAGCGGCGCAGGGCCTGCCGGATCCTCGAGAGAACGACCTGGACCGAGCCGGCCGTGGACTGGATGCGGCCGGCGATCGCGTCGAAACCGAGGGCCTCGCGGTAGCGGAACTCGACGAGTCGGCGGCTCCGCTCGGGGATGCGATCGAGGCATCCCAGCAGCGCCGCCTCGCGCTCCTCCCACGCGCCGGCGGGCTGCCGGTCGTGGGCGGCGGCGACGGCGTCGATCGCCGCCGGGTCGAGGAGGACGTGGGCGCGTGCGGCGCCCTCGCGGGCCTTGAGGATCCGCCGCCGCGCGATCTCCCGGACCCACGCCCCGAAGTCCGTCCCCTCCTGGAACCCCCCGCACTTCTGGAAGGCGATCATCGTAACGTCCTGGAAGCAGTCCTCCGCGGCGTCCCGGTCGCGCACGATGGAATAGATGAAGGCGAAGAGCATCCGCCGGTGCAGCAGGAAGGCCTGGAGGTAGCGGGTCGGGTCCATGGCGTCGTTCCTCGTCCCGTCAGCGTATCCGCCGGGACGTCAGAATCATAACGAGTTTAGTGAAAAGAGAGGGACGCGTCACGGGACGGACGGAACCGACTCCGGCGCGCGGATTCCCCTCGTTTCCGATGCCGACTCGGCGTATGATCCTTCCCCACGCGCGCCGGACATCCCGACCGCGCCCACGCCCACCCCCCAGCAAACGGAGCCTTTGTGCACGACCGCCCGCGCCAGCATTCCCGCCCGGCGTTCCATCCCGTCCAGCCGCCCCCCCCGGTCCCCCACCCGCCGCCCGACCGCCTTCCGGCCGAGGAGCCGCCCTCGTTCGAGTCGCTGGGGCTCCACCCCGACCTGCTCCGGGGGATCCGCGACCTGGGGTTCCTCCACCCGACGCCGGTCCAGGCGCGGGCGATCCCGCCGATCCTGGCGGGGCGGGACGTCATCGGCTGCGCGCAGACCGGGACCGGGAAGACGGCGGCCTTCGTCCTGCCGATCCTGCACCGGCTGATGCTCGGGCCGCGACGCGGCAAGGTCCGCGCCCTCGTCGTCGCCCCCACGCGCGAGCTGGCCCTCCAGACCCTCGAGCACCTCCAGGCCCTCTCGCGCCATGTCCGCCTGACCGGCGCGGCCATCTTCGGCGGCGTCCCCATGGGCGGCCAGATCCAGGCCCTCCGCCGGGGGGTCGACGTCATCTCCGCCACCCCGGGCCGCCTCCTCGACCACCACGCCTCCGGCCGGATCGACTTCTCGGCCCTCGAGGTCTTCGTCCTCGACGAGGTGGACCGGATGCTGGACATGGGCTTCCTGCCGGACATCCGGCGGATCCTGCGCGCGATCCCGTCGCGTCGCCAGACGCTCGTCTTCTCCGCGACCGTCCCGCCCGAGATCGGCGCGCTGGTCCGCAGCATCCTGGTCGACCCGGTCTCCGTCGAGATCGCGCGGCGCACGACCGCCGCGGTGGGGATCCGCCACGCGGTCTACCCCGTCCCGCGCCACCTCAAGACCGACCTGCTCGTCGAGCTCCTGCGCGGGCAGGGGATGGACTCGGTGCTCGTCTTCACCCGCACGAAGCGGTCGGCGGACAAGGTGGCGCGCGTGCTGGAGCGGCGGGGCTTCCAGGCGTCGGTCATCCACGGGGACCGCAGCCAGGGCCAGCGGCTCCGCGCGCTGGAGGCGTTCCGCGCCGGCCAGAGCCGGATCCTCGTGGCCACCGACATCGCCGCGCGCGGCATCGATGTCGAGGACATCTCCCACGTCGTCAACTACGCCGTCCCCGCCACCCCGGAGGACTACGTCCACCGGATCGGACGCACGGCGCGCATGGAGGCGACGGGGGACGCGTTCACGCTGGTGGACCCGGAGGAGGAGGAACAGCTCCGGGACATCGAGCGGACGATCCGGCAGGACCTGCCGCGGGTCACCCTGCCCGGCTTCGACTACCGCCGCCCCGCGCCGTCGGGCCATCCGGGCGTTCACCCACACGGCGGCCCTTCTGCGCACGGACGGCCCCAGCACCCGGCCCACCGGCCTCCCCGCCACGGCCCCCGCCGCTACTCCTGAGTCCCGCACGTCGCCTGCGTTCCCGTGCGCGTCGTCGCACGCGTACGCGGCCGTTTCCCTGCACGGCCTATCCCCCGTAACGTATCGTCCCCCACCGGCTATATAATTGACACGCCCCACGGGGGTGGTGTAAAGGGTGTGAACCGAATCCCCATTTGGAGCAAGGACAGCCCATGCAGCAGCCGATTGACACGCCGTCCGGAGGCCTCTCGCGGCGCCGGCTCCTGAACCGTTCGGCCGTGGCCGCCGGAGCCTGGACGGCTGCGGAGATCCCCTTCGTCCGCGGCGCCTGGGCCCAGGGCAGCACCGCCGACGTCAAGATCGGCCTGGTCGGCTGCGGCGGCCGCGGGACGGGCGCCATGCTCGACGCCCTCGGCGCCGGCACCAAGGTCATCTACCCCTCCAGCGGCTACCACACGGAGGATGTCGCCGACAACGCCAAGGTCTCCCGCAAGGACCTCAAGGTCGTCGCCCTCGCCGACCTCTTCCCGGACCGTCTCGAGCGCTGCAACAAGCAGCTGGAAAAGCTGAACATGAAGGTCGAGCCGGACCTCTGCTTCACCGGGTTCGACGCCTACAAGAAGCTCCTGGCCAACCCGGAGATCAACTACGTCATCCTCGCCACCCCGCCCCACTTCCGCCCCATGCAGCTCATGGCCGCGATCGAGGCGGGCAAGAACGTCTTCATCGAGAAGCCCTGCGCGGTAGACCCCGTCGGCGTCAAGACGGTGATGGCCGCCGGCGAGCTGGCGAAGAAGAAGAATCTCGGGATCGCCGCCGGCACCCAGCGGCGCCACCAGTTCGACTACCAGGAGACCATCCAGAAGATCCGCGACGGCGCCCTCGGCGAGATCGTCTACGCCCGCTGCTACTGGAACGGAGGCGAGATCTGGGTGGTCGATCCCCAGCCCGGGTGGAGCGAGCTGGAGTGGCAGCTCCGCAACTGGAACTACTTCACGTGGCTCTCCGGCGACCACATCGTCGAGCAGCACGTCCACAACCTGGACATCATGAACTGGGTCCTCGGCGCCCACCCGGTCCGCGCCGTCTCCGGCCTCGGCGGCCGCCAGGTCCGCACGGGCAAGAACCACGGCTACATCTACGACCACTTCGCCGTCGAGTTCGAGTATCCCAACGGCGTGCGCATGTTCAGCCAGTGCCGCCAGATCAACCGCACCCAGGGGATGGTCGAGGAGGCCGTCGTCGGGACCCTCGGCTCCAGCAACTGCTGCAACGCCATCTGGATGAAGAAGGGCGAGGGCTGGAGCTACAAGGGCAAGCGGACCAACCCCTACCACCAGGAGCACGAGGACCTCATCGCCAGCATCCGCGCCGGCAAGCCGATCAACGAGGCCCAGAACGTCGCCGAAAGCACGATGGCCGGCATCATGGGACGCGAGGCGTGCTACAGCGGCCAGGCGATCGAGTGGGACAAGGCGATGAAGTCCGAGATGCGACTCGGCCCCGTCAAGTACGAGATGGGCCCCTGCCCCATCCCCGAGGTCGCCCTGCCCGGGAAATACCGCTTCTCGTAGACGCGGCGCCCCGTGGACGCGCCTCTCGCGGGCCGGAGCCCGGGTCGCCCGGGTTCCGGCCTCTTCGTCTACCGGCGGTGAATCCCCATGCCGCTGCACGCGAGCCTGTACCTGGACCGGATCGACCTGGCCCGCCACCTCGGTGCGGAGGCCTGCTCCGTCTGCCGCGTCGGCTCGCAGGAGGAGTTCCTCGCCCGCCTCCGGGCCGGCCGCGTCTGCGCCGGCCAGTGCCCCCACTGGCCCCGCGAGCGGGTGGAGGCCTTCCGGATCGCGCTCGGCGCCGGCGGCATCCTTCCCGTCATCCCCTCGCTCGATGTCCCCCGCCCCGTTCCCCCCGGCCTGACCGGGCTCAACGGCCCGTCGGCGGACTCCCC
>CAYUME010000467.1:0-4600 GCA_964445475.1 uncultured Planctomycetia bacterium | reverse complement strand
ATCAACCTCCCCGAGTACAACATCATGACCGCCGAGGACCCGGTCGAGTACAACCTCTCGGGCATCAACCAGTCGCAGGTGCGGGCGAACATCGGCCTGACGTTCGCCCGGATCCTGCGCGCCATGCTGCGCCAGGCGCCCAACATCATCCTCGTCGGGGAGATCCGGGACACGGAGACGGCGGAGATCGCCATCCAGGCGGCCCTCACCGGCCACCTCGTCTTCTCGACCCTCCACACGAACGACGCCCCCTCGGCCATCACCCGCCTCCTCGACATGGGGGTGAAGCCGTTCCTCGTCGCCAGCTCCATCCAGGCGATCATGGGCCAGCGCCTCGTGCGGATCCTCTGCCCATCCTGCAAGGTGACGATGAAACCGGAGCCCGCGGAGCTCGCCGCGCTCGGCCTGCGGCCGCAGGACGTCGCCGGGCGCACGATCTACGGCCCGAAGGGCTGCGACCTGTGCAAGGGCACCGGCTACAAGGGCCGGAGGGGGATCTACGAGCTGATGGAGCTGAACGCCACCCTCCGGGAGATGGCCTTCAAGCGCGAGCCGACCCTCAAGATCCGGGAGACGGCGCGCCTCAACGGCATGGTCACCCTGCTGGAGGACGGCGTCCGCAAGATCATGGACGGCTTGACCTCCATCGCGGAGATCCTGAGCATCACGCACCGCGTCGACATCTCGTACTGAGCGTCCAGGAACATTCCCCGCACGCGGCGGTGGGGAAGGGCCCCGCGGGGTTTTCATCGTCGCCCTTTTCCGGGAGCGCGGAGCGATGGCCGACCTGAACAAGCTGCTGCAGCTCGTCGTGGACCGGAAGTGCTCGGACCTCCACCTGACCGTGGGGATCCCCCCCACCATCCGCCTCCACGGCCACCTCCGCCCGCTCAACACCCCGCCCCTGACCCCCGACGACACCGTGGCCTTCATGAAGGCCATCACCCCCGAGCGCTGCCAGACGGAGCTGAAGGAGCATGGCAGCACCGACTTCGGGTTCGCCTACCAGAACCAGGCCCGCTTCCGCGTCGGCGCATACCAGCAGCGCGGGAACATCGGGCTGGCGCTGCGCCTCATCCCCTCGAAGCTGCTCGCCATCGAGGACATCGGCCTTCCGCCCTCCACCAAGAACCTCCTCCTCCGCCCGCGCGGCCTCATTCTCGTCACCGGCCCGACCGGGAGCGGCAAGACCACGACCCTCGCCTCGATGATCAACTTCATCAACGAGGAGGAGGACTGCCACATCATCACGATCGAGGACCCGATCGAGTACTACCACGACCACAAGAAGTCGATCCTCACCCAGCGCGAGATCGGGGTCGACATCGGCTCCTTCGCGGAGGCCATCCGCCGCGCGCTGCGCATGGACCCCGACGTCATCCTCGTCGGCGAAATGCGCGACCTGGAGACGATCCAGTCCGCCATCACCGCGGCCGAGACCGGGCACCTCGTCTTCGGCACCCTGCACACGACCGGCGCCGCGCGCACCATCAACCGGATCGTCGACGCCTTCCCGATGGAGCAGCAGGAGCAGATCCGCGCCCAGCTCGCCTCCTCGCTCATCTCCGTCATCTCGCAGATGCTGATGCCCCGTGCCGACCAGCCGGGCGTCATCGCCGCCTTCGAGATCATGCTCGTGACCTCCGCCGTCGAGCACCTCATCCGCGAGAACCAGACCCACAAGATCATCTCCGCCATCCAGACCGGCGCCCAGCAGGGGATGGTCCTCCTCGACGACTTCCTCTTCAACCTCTACCTCAACAAGAAGATCACCTACCAGAGCATGATGATGGCGGCCCAGACCCCGCCCGACCTCGAGACGACGGTCAAGGAATACACCTACGCGCAGGGGACGAAGAAGTAGGGGGCGGGGGCGCCCCCGGCGGGCGGACGCGGCACCCGCCCGCGCCGGGCCGGCGCGGGCGTAAAAAAAAGGGCGGGCCGCCAGGCCCGCCCCGTCATCCGTCGCGCGATCCGTCCGGTCTCACCGCTCCACGCAGACGTGCTCGTTGTACACCTCGCACCGGCACACCTGGCAGAAGTGCGTCTTCCCGCACAGGTGCTTCAAGACCTCCCCCGAGGAGACCTCGGCCCGGCAGCCCGGACACCACGCCGTCTCCCCGCACACGTGGTCCTGCCCGACCTCCTTCTTGCAGCTCTCGCAGAATCGGGTGAGGTCGCAGACGTGGTTCGCGGCCGCCTCCCGCAGGCAGGTGGGCGAGAAGCAGAAGGTCGTCACGCCGCACCCGTGCGCGCGCCCCGCCTCGCGGCGGCAGGCTGGGCAGTAGCGGGTCACGCCGTGGACGTGGGGCTTGGCCGCCTCCTGCGTGCACGTGTCGCACGGGACGGTGACGCCGCAGTCGTGCTGGGACAGGACGACCAGGTTGCACCGCTCGCACCACGTGCCCCCGGACTCCCGGCGGGAGACCTCGGCGGCGGCTTCCCGGGCGCGGCGCATCTCCGGGGTCAGCAGCTCGGTCTCCTTCGGCGGGGCGGCCCGGTCCGACGCGCAGGCGGCCAGGACGAGCAGGGCGATCAGGCTCGCGACGGGAAGGCGCATGAGTGTCTCCCTCGATTGCAGGACATCCGCCAATCGTATTTCCCGCGCCGCACCCCTGTCAAGACAAAACCCCGGGAGGCGCCCCCGCCGGAACGCCCGGCCGGACTCCGGCGACGACCCGTCGACCGTCCAAATCATCATGTTCTTCGCGACCCGTCTGCCCTATAATCGTGCCGTTCCCGTGTCCCTGTCCAGGAGCCGCGCGACGATGCCCGCTGCCCCCGCCCGCCCCCGCCTCCACCTCGGCCGCCGCAACGGCGCCGGCCGCCGCTTCGGGATCGTCACCGCCCGCTTCAACGAATTCCTCACGGACAAGCTGCTGGCGGGGGCGGTCGAGGCCTTCACCCAGCACGGGGTGAAGCCGGCCGACCTGACCGTCGCGAAGGTGCCGGGCTCGGTGGAGCTGGGCGCCGCCGCCCGACTCCTCGCCGCCCGCGGCTGCGCCGCCGTCGTCTGCCTCGGGGCCGTCCTCCGCGGGGAGACGCCCCACTTCGACTACGTCGCGCACGCCGCCGCCCGCGGCTGCGCCGAGGTCTCCGCCCAGACCGGCGTCCCGGTCGTCTTCGGGATCGTGACCGCCGACACCCTCGAACAGGCGATCCACCGCACCGGGGGCAAGGCCGGGAACAAAGGATACGAGGCGGCCGTGACCGCCATCGAAATGGCCGACCTGGCGGCCCAGTTGAAGACGCGTTGAGCCGCCAGGCGTCGTGGCGCCAAGGGAGGCGGGGACGCCCCCCGCCCGGATGGGATGCGAAAGCGATCGCTCGCCCGCGAACTGGCCCTGCAGTGCCTCTGCCCGCTCGACGTGCAGGGGGAGGAGGCGCTCCAGGACGTGGAGGAGATCATCTCGGAAGGCACCACGGACGCGGCGGTCCAGGCCTTCGCGCGCGAGCTGGCCCTGGGCTGCCACGGCAACCGCGCCACCCTCGACCGCGAGCTGGTCGATGTCGCCGAGCACTGGGATCTCCGGCGCATGGCCGTGGTCGACCGCAACATCCTCCGCCTCGGCACCTTCGAGCTCCTCCACCGGCCCGACACCCCGCCCACCGTCGCCATCAACGAGGCGATCGACCTGGCGAAGCGCTACAGCACCGCCGAGTCGGGGGCGTTCGTGAACGGGATCCTCGACAAGGTCCGGCTGCGCGCGGTGGCCGCCAAGAAGACGAAGCGATGACCCGTTCGCCTTGAGCGGCGGGGCTGCCCGTTTTCCGTGAACCGGTCGCCCGGCCGGGATTCGCAGGCGCCCCCCCGAGAAACGGGGGTCAATCGGCGACCCCCACGCTATTAGATTAGTGGTGTTCGGGAAGACGAAACGGGCCCGTCGGGGCGCTCCTGCCGGCCTTCTCGGACCCGCGCGATATCCCGCGTTTTTCGGGCTCCCGGCCCGGTGACCCCCATGGAGGGACGGACGATGAGCGACAAGGACCTCAGCCGGCGCGAGTTCCTCGGCACCAGCGCGGCGGCCCTCGGCGCCGCCGGCCTCGCCGGGAGCGGCGCCCTCGCCCAGGACACCTCGAAGATCCTCAACTACAATCCGAACATGCAGTACCGGCACTGGAAGAAGGCCGACCGGATGGTCTCGGCCATCTGCCTCGGCGGCCACTGGAAGCGCATCAACGAGGTCGTCCCCGGCGCCTACGATAAAAGCTGGCTCTCCGTCGACGTGAAGAACAACACGGACTTCCTCAAGAACCGGTACGACGTCGTCACCCGCTGCATGGAGATCGGCATCAACCACATCGACGCCTGCACCTGGCAGGAGTGCTACGCCTACAGCCACGCCCTCCGCGGCCGGCGCGACAAGATGTCCCTCGGCTTTTCCTGGTACCAGGATGAGCTGCGCAACGCGAAGTTCCGGACCGAGGCGGCCCTGCTGGGGACGCTGGACAAGGCGATGAAGGAGTGCCAGCTCGAGTATGTCGACTTCTGGCGCGTCACGATGCACGAGCAGAGCGGCAAGCACACCGACGGCGAGGTCGAGGAGATGATGAAGGCCCTCGCGACGGCCAAGAAGCAGGGGAAGGCCCGCTTCACCGG
>CAYUME010000466.1:0-4604 GCA_964445475.1 uncultured Planctomycetia bacterium | reverse complement strand
GTGCTTTGTCCGCCCCCGAAAGAAACCGTGCCCCAGGGATACCCTGCCTGGGCCTGCCTGTGCTGCTGAGATGTGGGTAAAGGATAGGGGGGGGCGCATGGGGATCGACCGCGCTGACAAATCCGCCGTGACGGGGGGCGGCATGGCCGAGGGCCTCGGCTTCGTCTTCGACCCGCAGGTGCAGGCGATCTTCGACCACTTCTGCGCCCTGCACGGCATCCGCATCGCCTTCCACACGCCCGAGGGGCGCGAGTTGCGCGTCGGCCAGTCGCGCCCCCTTTGCGCCTACTGCCGGATCCTGCGCCGGTCCCTCGGCGCCGAGCCGGCCTGCCTGCGGCTCGACCGCGCGAAGCGGCGGGAGGCGGCGGGGCGGGGCGCGGGACCGGTCGCCTACGAGTGCCACGGCGGGATGCTCGAGGCGATCATGCCCGTCCGCGAGGGCGGGCGGCTCCTCGGCTTCGTGATGATCGGCCAGTTCCGCGCCCGCGCGGCGGTCCCCGCACCGGTCCTGGCCCGGGCCCGCAGGCGCGGCCTCGCCGCCGCCGTCCGCCGCGCCTACGCCCGCGCCCCCGCCTTCCGCCGCGCGCAGGTCCGCCACGTCCTCGGCCTCTTCGAGCTGCTCGTCCGCTTCATCGTCGAGCGCCACCTGATCGGACTCGAGGACGCCCTGGCGCCGGTCCTGGAGCGCCTGCGCGACCGTCCTGACGAGCGGCTGACGCTCCCCCACGCCGCGGCGCTCGTCCACCGCAGCCCGTCGACGCTCTCCCACCTCTTCCGCCGGCGTCTCGGGAAGAGCTTCCGCCGGGTGCGCGCCGAGCTGGCGCTGGACCGGGCGGACGCGCTCTTCCGGGAGTCGCCCGGCATCCGGGTCAAGGAGGTGGCGCACCGCCTCGGCTTCGACGACCCGCTCTACTTCTCGCGCCTCTACCGCCGGCATCGCGGCGAGCCCCCCCGCCGCGCCGCCCGCCGCCTCGCGCCGCGGTCCGGCGGCGCCCGATCTCGAGGTGTTTTCTAGCTGGGACCGCGTGTGTTTGGCACTTTGGGGGAGGCGGGATTTGGCCGTCGGGCCAACCGGGACGGCGTGGCGGGTATACTATCCTGGGTGTGGCGCGCGCGGTCCGCTCGAGGGACATCCCATGACCTGTCGTGGCGACCGACGCGCCGCGCTCCTTTTCCTTCTGACCGGGCTTGCCGCCGTCGGGGGGGGCTGTGCGTCGGATCCGCCGGCCGGACCCGCGGCGGGCGCATCGGCACCCGCGACGCCCGGCGTCCCGCCGCCGGTCGTCGAACCGGAGCCGCCCCCCGAGCCGTCAGTCCCCGTTTCCGACCTGGGGTGGCCCTGCTGGTCAGGCCCGTACGGGACGTTCGCCGCGGCCCCCTCCGGGCGCCCCCTCCTCGACGACCTCGGCCGCGCGCGCCTCGTCTGGAAGAGTGCGGAGGCCACGCCGCCCGGCAAGTCCCAGTCCATGCGCTACGGGAGGAAGAACCTCGAGAAGCGCGCGGGCGGCGGCGGCAGCAGCCCGGTCGTTTCCGGAGGCCGCGTCTACCTCTCTTACTTCGTCCCGAGCGGCGACGTCGTCGACGAGGCCTTCGTGGCGAAAGAGCGGGAGGCCGGGATCGAGCCGGTCCTCGACCAGTGGCGCATCGGCGCGGACGACGTGATCCTCTGCCTCGACGCCGCCACGGGGAGGACACTCTGGACGCGGGTCTTCGCGGGCGCGGGGATCAACTGGCACGACGCCAAGGCCGGCCCCTGCAACGTGACGCCCTGCGTCGCCGACGGCCGGGTCTTCGCCATCGGGACGACGGGGCGTGTCTGCGCCGTGGACGCGGGGACGGGGGCGGAGGTCTGGGCGTCGGACCTCGGCCCCCGCCACCGCCAGCTCGAGGAGGTCAGGCGCCGCTGCCTGGCCGAGCGGTCCTTCCGCGGGCACAGCACCTTCAACCGCGACTTCGGAGGCGCCCCGGTCGTGGCGGACGGCGTTCTCGTCCTGCCGGACTTCAACGGCAATCCCTGCGGCCTTCTCGGCCTCGACGCGGCGACGGGGCGCGAGCGCTGGCGGATCCCGAAGGCGGCGTCGCAGGACGCGACCCCGGCGCGGTGGGCCCACGGCGGGACGGCGCACGTCCTGAGCGCCACGCCCGCCGGCCAGGTCGTCTGCGTGGTCGCGCGGACGGGGACCGTCCTCTGGCGGATGGAGCAGGTCGGCCACAATCCCCGCTCGATGACGGCGTGCGGCGACCGCCTGCTCCTCAACGTCGGGCCGGTCCCCGAGAGCGGTTTCCGGCTGGGCAACCCGCCCCAGGCCCCGACGCGCCTGGGATGCCTGCGCCTGACGCCCGGCGGCCCCGAGCGGCTCTGGGAGCTGCCGCCGGAATACGGCTGCTCCGCCCACAATCCCGTTGTCGCCTGGAACGGTCATGTCTACGCCCGTCTGCCGGGGCGGACCGTCTGCGTCGAGCTGGAAACGGGACGCGTCGTCGCGGAGGTCCCCTCCGTCGGCGACGGCACCGCGTACATGGTCGCCGCGGAGGGGCGGATCCTGCTCGAGCGGGACGGGACGCACAACGAGACCGACCTCTACCTGTACGACGCAGACCCCGCGCGCTTCCGGCTGCTGAGCGGCCCGTGGAAGCCGCCGCACCCGCACACGACGTCGTACTTCGTCGCCATGATGCACCCCGTCGTGGACGGGCGGCTGGTCGTCCGGGGGACGGACGGGATCTACTGCTACGATCTGGCGGGGCCTCGGGACAAGTAGGGTCTCCTCCCCCGTCGCTCCCGGGGACATGATTTGTATAAACAATTACACACGTGTGTATTCTTTTATACAAAATGGGAGGCGGCATGAGGCGCTGGCTGGCGTGCGGGGTCGTGGCGGCGGGCGCGGCGGCGGGAGCCGCCGAGGCCCCGGAGCCGTCCGCCGAGGCGGTGCTCCGGACCGCCGGGGTCGAGGCGGGCCTGGCCGTCCACCTCGGCGCGACGGACGGGCGTCTCGAGGCGGACCTCGCCGTGGGCGGCCGGTTCCTCGTCCACGGCCTCGCCCTCGACGGCGCGTCGCTCCGTGGGGCACGGGAGACGATCCGCGCCGCAGGCCTGTACGGCCTCGCCTCGGTCGCCCCGGCGGCCTCGCTCGATCCCCTGCCTTATCCGGACGACGCCGTCAACCTCCTGGTCGCCGACCTCGCGGCGCTCGGGGCGAAGGCGCCGCCGGAGGCAGAGCTCCTCCGCGTCGTCGCGCCCGGCGGCGCCGCGTGCCTGCGGACGGGAGGCGCCTGGACGCGGACGGCGAAGCCCCGGCCGGCGGGGATGGACGACTGGGGGCACTTCGACCACGGCCCCGACGGGAACGGCGTCTCGCGCGACCGCCTCGTCCGCGCCCCGAACCTCCTCCAGTGGATGAGCGGCGTCCAGGCGATCGCGCTCGGCGGCAATCCCGCGGGGTACGATCCCGGGGCGGGCGTCCGCGTCGCCGGCGGCCGCGTCTGCGTCGACTACAAGACCGCGGACGGCCCGGACAGGCGGAAGCGGCAGGGGATGCTCGCCGGCCTCGACGCCTTCAGCGGCGTCCCGCTCTGGAAGATCCCGCGCGACACCGCCGCCGCCGGCCGGCGCTGGCAGCTCGTCACCGACGGCGAGCGCGTCTACGCCTTCCTGCAGGGTGGCGGCCCCCCCGCGGCGCTCGATGCGCGCACCGGAGCGGCCGTGCTGGCGTACGACGCGGCCGCCGGCAAGCCCCTGCGCGACGAGGGGACGCACGTCCGCATCGCGGGCGACCTGCTCGCGGTCAACCTCGACACGGGGCTCTTCGCGCTCGACGTGAAGACGGGACGCCTGCGTTGGCATCGCCCGCCCCCCGCCGGGGCCGCGATCGTCCTTCCGGTCGTCGACGCGGCCGCGATGCGCGTCTATTGCCTGGAGGCGGACGCGGCTTCCGTCCTCCGTTCGCGCTGGCCGTGGGCGCTCGCGCGGGCCGTGGTCGGGCTCGATGCGGCGACCGGGCAGGAGGTCTTCCGGAACGACGCGGTGGCCGGCAAGCCCGTCGGCCAGCTCATCCCCGCGGACGGGCACCTCGTCCTCTTCTGCGGCAGCGCCATCGGCGGGCGCGGCGGGAAGGAGGGCGGCGGGTGGGTCGGGTCGATCCGCCTGAAGGACAACGCGCTCGCCGGCGAGGGGACCTTCCAGGTCGAATGGAACGACTCGATGTACAACGCCGTCGTGCGCGGCGGGACGGTCTTTTACGCGGGCCACACCACGATCTACCAGGCGCCGGTCGACACCGTGTCGATCACGAAGGGGGCGTGCCTCGGGTACAACCAGCGGTGCAACCGGTTCGTGGGCCTGCCCGACGGCTTCGTCTGGGGTTACGTGACGTATCTCGACGGATCCTTCAACGGGACGCTCCAGAGCGTCTGCCGCGCCGGGTGCGCGATCGGGGCGACGCCGGCCAACGGCCGGGTCTACTTCACGCCGTCGGCCTGCAACTGCTTCACGCAGCTGCGCGGCTACACGTGCCTCACGCCGGAGACGCTGCGTCCGCCGTGGCCGGATGGGCGGCGGCTGGAGAAGGGGGACGGGCGGCCCGCGCCGGACGGGGAGGCCC
>CAYUME010000465.1:0-4610 GCA_964445475.1 uncultured Planctomycetia bacterium | reverse complement strand
GCGGCAGACGAGGTCGATGCCGCCCATGTCGCTGTACTTCTGGAGCTGGAAGAGGTTGCCGGCGCAGAGCTTGCGGCTGTAGAGATCGGTGCCGTGCTCCATGAAGTGCCCCATGGAGACCACGTCGTGCGCGCGGCACCACGTCGACATGCCGCCGTACATCGTCCGGCCCCACGCCTCGGCGAAGGCGTCGGCGTACTGGTACCGCGCGGCGACCTGCTCCTCGCCGGCCAGCCTGAACTTCCACGCGACGAAGGCCTTCTTCCAGTCGATCTTCCGCTCGGCGAGGAGCGTCATGAGGTCGGAGCCCCAGTCGCCGAGCGTCTCGGGCTCGTCGTAGAAGTAGCCGGGGATCGTCCCTCCGAAGTCCGCCTTGAAGTGGTCGTAGTGGGGCTGGTAGACGGTCCGGATGAACCAGTCGACGCAGTCGCGGCTGGCGCCGTCCACGGCGATCCACTTCTTCTGCATCCCCGCCGGACCGGTGAAGGTCCACCGGAACGTCATCACCTTCCACGTCCCGGCGGGCGCGTTCCAGGCCAGCGTGCCGTCCCTGACGTGCGGGGCGAGGTCGACCAGGCTCGCGCCGTCGATGCCGCCGCCCGTCTCCCGGCCGGCGACGGCCCCGATGAACTCCCGGCCGCCGCAGCCGGGGACGGAGACCGCCTTCGGGCCCTCGACGTCGACGGCCTCCGCCACGAGGGTCTTGCTGCCGTACTCGGGCGGGACCTTCCCCCCGATCATCTGGCTCGGCCACCAGCGCTCGTCGAAGATCCACATCTTCAGGTCGAGCGCCTTGGCCTTCTTCAGGCAGATCGCGAGGTCGCGGTACCAGCCGGGCCCGAGCCAGTCGCTGTGGGGGCGGGACTCGGCGGTGAAGCAGCCGTTGCCGGACTCGGCGACGATCTCGAGCATCCGCTCGAGCCGTTCGGGACTCTCGTCGCCGTGGAGCCAGAAGAGGGGTCCGGTGAGACGCTTCGCCTCCATCGGCAGCTCACGAAAGTGCTTCTGGAGGACGCCCCAGTCGGGCTCTTGCGGCGCGGCCCCGGCCGGTACCGCCAGCGACAGAAGCAGAACCGGCATGGAAGCGTGCATCCTCATGACATTCCTCCTTTGTGACTGTGGCGCATGACCTTGGCGCTCATGGCGCCCTGGCGGTTCAACAGGATCAGCGCGGAAACCAGGTCAGCATCTCTCCGGCCACGAGGTCGTGCCCCTCCCGGTTCGGGTGGTTGACCTGCGACATCAGGTCGCCCAACCGGCCGCCGCCCGCGACGTGCCGTGCAAAGGCCGCCAGGCTGTCCACCAAGCCCACCCCGTGCTCCGCCGCCAGCCTCCGGATCTGCTCCGCGTGCTGGTTGAGCGGATCGTCCGGGTCGTCCAGCTTCGCGCGCGTGTCCCCCGTGGGCGTCAGGAGGATCACCTTGGCGCCCGCGGCCTTCGCCTTCGCGATCATCGCCGTCCACGCCGCGCGCGCCTTCTCGAGCCCGATCCCCCGGTCGTGGAGGGCGTAGTCGATCGGGACGACGTCCGGCCGGTGCGCGAGGACGTCGCGCTCGAACCGCGCCGCGCCCCGGTCGGAGGCCTCGCCGCCGATCGCCGTCACGATCACGTTGACGACGGCGTGCGGGAAGGCGTCCTTGATCCCCCGGTGCAGGAGGTGCGGGTAGGCGTTGAAGGTGTCCACCGCGGGCGTCTTGAAGTAGCCGGCGGGGACGCTGTGGCCGTGGCAGACGACGTTGACCGTCCGGTTCTTGGGCCAGGTCTTCAGGAGCAGCGCGGAGACGTCGGCCAGGTACGCCGCCCGGTCGGCGACCTCGGCGCCCGCGGACGACGGGATCGCCAGAGCCAGGATCGCCAGTCCCCATCGCCCCATGGTCTCGTCCCTCCCCATCCGCTCACGGCTCCGCGACCAGGAACACCGACCGCACGGGATCCAGCCTCAGGCGGACGCGGGTCACCTCGCACCCCGACTCGACGGCGGCCTCGCCCGGGCACGCGGCGGCCGTCCCGGCATGGGGGTCCCACCACGCCAGCCGGTGCCGCCCCCGCAGCCGCACGGAAACGTCCACCGGCGCGTCGGAGGAGTTGCCGAAGAACCAGACGTCGCGGCCCTCGACCACCTTGTGTATGTATGAGAGGTTGCCGCCGGGTGTCGCCGGCTCCGCCTCGAACGTCACGTCGTAGACGGCCAGGACGTCGTCGAGCGCGGCCTTCAGGGCGGCGGGATTCGGCGAGGGGAGGAAGACCGCCCGACCGCCCGTGTCGTTCCTGCGAACGCGGCCGCCCCCCGCGGCCGGTCGCGCGAGGTTCCGGCCCCCCGCGTCGAGGATCTCGATCTCGACGATCGAGACGCTGTCGGCGGCGATGGCGTCGATGCAGAGACGGACCTTGGAGGCCGTGACCGGGGCGACGGGGATCGCCGCGTCCGCGCCGAGCCGCTCGCCCTTCGCGCAGTCGGCCCATGTCGCGCCGTCCCAGGCCTGGAGGCGCCAGGCGCGCGTCCGGTCGAAGGCTTCGCGGACGACGATTTTCGCGAAGGCCTTCGGGGCGCCGAAGTCGACCTCCATCCACTGCGGTCCCTTGTCGCCGTCGGCCGCGTTCCACCGGGTCGCGGGATCGCCGTCCACGGCGTTCGCGGCGTCGAACCCGCCCGCCGCCCAGGCGCTCGAGGCGGAGGCCTTCGGGAACGCGCCCGCCGCCGCGGGCGCGGCGCCGAACATCGCGGCGACCGCCTCGCGGACCTCGGCGTCCTTTCCCGGCTCCGACGACGCGTCGGGGAGCCGCGTGGTGGCGACGACCTTGCCGCCGGCGTCGTAGAAGGCCTTGATCTTGCGCAGGGTGGCCCAGGCGATGGTCCGGGATCCCGGGATGACGAAGACCTTGTACTGCTCCGCGTTGACCTTGTTCTCCAGGCGGATTTCGGCGCCCTCGACCTTGCCGCGTTCCTCGAGCACCTCGGGGTGGACGAAGGTGAAGTCGCGGCGCGCCTTCAGGGCGAGCGCCTCGCCGACGTCCATGTAGTCCGCCTCCGGCGGGATGACGCCGCCGTCGTAGGGCTTGCGCGGCCCGTCGAAGCGGTAGCCGGCCTGCAGCGTCGCGATCGGGTAGAGCACGCCGATGTCGGCGACGTGGCGGCCGCCCTGGAGGAGGCGCTGGAGCCGGCCGATGTACGCGTTGTAGTCGGGCAGCGCCGGGCCGTACGTGGCGTCGCCGGGCGAGAGGTCCGGATGGAAGATGATCTTCGCCGGGTCGTACCAGACGGCGTGGGGGACCATGGCGTTGATGCCCTTGGCGAACTGGTCCATCGCCTCCTTGTAGAGGTTCGCGAGGGGCATTTTGCTGATGCCGCCGTAGCACTCGGTCAGCACGAGCGGCCGGTCGTAGTTGAACGCCGCGGAGCTGACGAGCTTGTACGCCTTCGACGCCCGCCCGTACGCGAAGACCTGGTCGATCGCGGGGATGTCCTGGTGCCGGAAGGCCTTGATCAGGTCGCCGCAGAGGCCGACCGGGTTGACGATCTCCTCCTGGTCCACGTGGCCGGTCAGCAGGATCCTGTGCGCGCGGCACCAGTCGTTGAGGACCTTGATGAAGCCGTCGGCGAAGAGCTCCGCGCGGAAACCGAAGAGGGCGTTCCGCGCGGCGGCCGTCTCCGGACCGATGTCGAGCCAGAGGGCCGGGTAGAGGGGGACGGGGTCGAACCCGCGGGCCTTCCGGAACTTCTCGTTGAAGGCCGGCGTCCACGCCCGCCCGCCCTGGATCCAGTGGAACGTGGGCTCGTCGTAGAAGGCGCTGTCGATCGTCGTGCCGAAGTGCGACGGGAATTTCGCGTAATAGGCCTCGTACGTCAGCTCGACAAAGCGCTTCACGGCGTCGGGGTCGAGGTAGTCGACCAGCTCCCGGGCGCCGTCCCGGACGCAGGCGAAGAGCATGACCTTCCAGTCGCCGGCGGGAACATCCCAGGCCAGCGTCCCGTCCTTCACCCGAGACGAGAGGTCCAGGCGCCTCTTCGTGGCCGCCTCCATCGCGACGGCGCCCATGAAGACGCCGGCCGGGACGGGCTGCTCGAAGGCCTTCGGGCCGGTCACGTCGACGGCCCGCATGTCGAGGCGCTTGCCCAGGGCCTCCGGGTGCTTCTTCGCCAGCAGCCCCCCCGCCGACCCGCTGGGGAACCAGTACTCGTCGTAGAGGCAGAGCTTCAAGCCCAGCTTCGACGCGGTGTCGACGGCGACCTGGTAGTGGTCGAGGAACTCGGGCGTCATGAAGGCGGGCTTCATGTGCTGGGCGGGGAGTATCCCCACGCCGGCGTAGCCGCGCTGCTTGCAGCCCTCGAGCTGCTCGCGCGTCCGCTCCGCGCTCAACGTCCCGTTCCAGAACCAGAGCGGGCGCGACTTGAAGCGGAGCGGCGGGTCTGCAAAATCGCGGCGGAGGCCCGCGTCGGAGGGACGGTCCTCCGCCGGGGCCGGTCCGGCCGCGGCAACCGCCAGCAGTGCCATCGCGAGGCAGGCGCCCTTCATCGCGTTCACTCCCCCTTGTGGGCGATCACGAAATCCACCCGCTCGAACATCCACCGCTCGCTCTCCGCCGGCAGGCCGGGCAGGGTCGGCGCGTAC
>CAYUME010000464.1:0-4615 GCA_964445475.1 uncultured Planctomycetia bacterium | reverse complement strand
ATCGAAGGCGAGACCTTCACCTACACCTTGACGGTGCGCAACAACGGGCCGAGCGGCGCGACCGGCGTGTCGGTCAAGGAGCAGTTCCCTGCCGACATGACGCTGATCGAGGCGCGGCCGAGCCATGGGACCTACGACAGCGGCTCGGGCGTCTGGACCCTCGGGAGCCTCGCCAACGGCGCCACCGCCACCCTGGAGCTCGACGCGTCGGCCGACGCGGGGACCAACGGCCGGACAATCGGCAACACGGCCAGCATCCTGGGGGCCGACCAGTCCGATCCCTACTCCGGCGACAACATCGCCACGCTCCTCGTCACGATCGGGCGGTCGGACCTGGCGGTGACCAAGTCGGTGGACGCCCCGACCCCCGACGCGGGCGGCTCGGTCGCCTTCACGATTACGCTGACGAACCACGGGCCCAGCGAGGCGACCAACGTCAGGCTGAAGGACGTCCTCCCGGCGGGGCTCACGTACGTCTCCGCGACCCCCAGCCAGGGCGTCTTCTACCCCGGCATCCACCAGTGGACGGTCGGGACCCTGGCCGTCGGCGCGCCGTCCGCCGTCACCCTGGTCCTGAACGCCACCGTCGACGCCGGCACGGGGGGGCAGACGATCGTCAACGCGACCAGCGACCTGTACGCCAGCCAGGCCGATCCCGTCCCCGCCAACAACGTCGGGTCCGTCTCGATCACCGTGACGCAGGCCGACCTGGCGGTCGGGAAGACCGTCGACGACCCGACGCCGCTCGAAGGCGACACGATCACGTACACCGTCACGCTGGCCAACCACGGCCCGGATGACGCGACAGGCGTCGTGCTGACCGACCTCCTGCCCGCGGGGGTGACGTGCATCTCGGACACCCCGAGCCAGGGGACCTACGACGACGGGACGGGCCTCTGGACGGTCGGCACCCTCGCGAACGGCGCGGGCGCGACCCTCACCCTCCAGGCCGCCGTCGACACGGGCGCCGGCGGCACGACGATCGTCAACACCGCGGGCGGCCTCGCGGCCGACCCGGAGGACCCCGACGCCGGGAACAACGCGGCGAGCGTCTCCGTCGCCGTGACGGGCGCCGACCTGGCGGTCACGAAAACGGTGGACGACCCCTTCGTGAAGGAGGGCGAGACGGCCACCTTCACGATCACCGTCCTCAACAACGGCCCCCTCGCCGCCACGCATGTCGCCCTGACCGACGGGATGCCGGCCGGTCTTGCTTATCAGTCCAGCTCGGCCACGCAGGGCTCGTACGCGGCGGGGACGGGCGTCTGGACCGTGGGCGACCTGGGCGTCGGCGCCGCCGCCACCCTGACCCTCGCCGCCACCGTCGCCGCGGGGACGGGCGGCTCCGTCCTCACGAACGCGACCGACGGCCTCGCCGCCGACCAGGGCGACCACGTTCCCGGCAACGACACGGGCAGCGCCTCCCTCACCGTCTTCCAGGTCCTCCACGTCGACCCCGACTCCCCCGGCCCGACGCACGACGGGCGGTCGTGGGCGACGGCCTACGTGGGGATCGTCGAGGCCACCAGCAGCGCCCACCGCTTCGACGAGATCTGGGTCGCGGAGGGGACCTATCCGGAGCACCTCCTCATCCCGGACGATGTCGCCCTGTATGGCGGGTTTGCGGGCACGGAGACGGCGCGCGCGCAGCGCGACTGGACCCTGCGCGCGTCGGTCGTGAGCGCCCCCAGCGTCTGGCCGGCGGTCCGGTTCCAGGGAACCGGCACCCCGGACACGCGCATCGACGGCTTCGTCATCACCACCACGGGCGCCTTCAGCCAGGAGGGCATCCTGGCGACCGGGGACCCGGTCATCGCGAACAACACGATCCGGGACACCCGGGCCACGCCCGGGGCCGGGATCCGGTGCTTGGGGGGATCGCCCGCCATCCTCGGCAACACGATCGTCGACAACACCGCCACGGGCCTGGGCGGCGGCATCTGCTGCGAGGCCGGGTCGTCCCCCGTCATCCGGGGCAATGTCATCCTCCGGAACCGGGCGGACGCCGGCGGGGGCGTCTACGGCATCTCCGCCGCTCCCGCCTCCCTCCTCGTCAACCGGATCGAGCGGAACCGGGCGGCCACGACGGGGGGCGGCATCCACATCGTCGGCTCCACCTTCACGATCGCCGGCAACCTCCTGGGCGGGAACCTCGCCGGGACCGGCGGCGGCGGGATCCACGGCCGGGACGGATCGCCGACCGTCGTCAACAACACGCTCTTCGCCAACGCCGCCCCCACGGGCGGCGGGATCCAGCTGGTCAACGCCGCCCCCACCCTCGCCAGCAACCTGCTCGTCTCGAACACCTCCGGGGTCGCCAAGGACGCCCCCAGCGCGCCGACCCTCCGGAACACCTGCGTCCACGACCACCCCTTCGGCCATTACGAGGGCTTCGCGGCGGATCCGACGGGCTCCGACGGGAACATCGCGGCGGATCCCGGCTTGGCCGACCCGGCGTACGGCGACGTCCACCTCCAGCCCGGCTCCCCCTGCATCGACGCCGGCAGCAACGCCGAAGTCGTCGGGACGACCGACCTCGACGGGGAGGCCCGGATCCACGGCGGGACCGTCGACATCGGCGCGGACGAGTCGGACGGGACGCCCCGGCCGGTGCCGCCGCCGCCGGTCGTGCGGGTGAAGACCGACGGCGACGACGCCCACGACGGCTCCACGTGGGCGCTCGCCAAGCAGACCGTCCAGGCGGCGATCGACGCCGTCGCGGCCTCGGGCGGCGAGGTGTGGGTCCGGGAGGGCGCCTACGTCGAGCGGATCGCCTTCGGCGACTACGTCTACCTCTACGGCGGCTTCGCGGGGACCGAGACCCTGCGCGACGAGCGGGATCCCTCCGCCCGGGCCGCCATCCTGGACGGCTCGATGGGCGGCCCCGTCGTCACGGCCGGGGGGGCCGGCTATCGGTTGAGCGCCGTGGACGGATTCACCATCCGGAACGGCAACGACATGTACGCCGGCGGCGTCGTCTGCCTCTCCGCCTCCCCCCGCATCGAAGGAAACACGTTCCGGGGCAATGCCGGCGGGGACGCCTCGGCGATCAGCAGCCGGGACGCCTTTCCCCTCATCGCCCGGAACCGGATCACCCGGAACGATTATTCCCTCGCCATGGGCGCGATCTTCCTCGCGAAAGGGCGGCCGATCCTGGACGGGAACGCCATCGTCAATAACGTCCTGGGATCGGGCGCCGGCATCTTCTGCTTCGGCCCCGCGATCCTCCGCAACAACTGGATCGTCGGGAATCGGGGGGACGGCCTGGTCTGCTTTGACGACGCGCTCATCGTCAACAACACGATCGCCTGCAACTGCACCAGCTATGCGGGCGTCCTGCTCGTCGACGCGTCGCCCCTCCTCGCGAACAACATCGTTGCGTTCTGCACGGTCGGCGTCCGGGACCTGAACGGCACGGCCGCGCCGGTCCTGCAGAACAACTGCGTCTACGGGAATCCCGGGGGGGACTACGTCGACATGGCGGACCCGACGGGCTCAGACGGGAACCTCGCCGCCGATCCGCGCTTCGCCGGATCGTCCTTCGGGGACGTGCACCTGCAGTCCGGCTCCCCCTGCATCGGCGCGGGGCGCGCCGACGCGGTCGGGCCGGGCTGGACGGACATGGACGGCCAGCCCCGCGTCCTCCCCGAGAGCGGCCTGCCGGACATCGGGGCCGACGAGTCGGACGGGACCGCCTGGCCCGCGGTCCCGCCCCGGATCGTCCGCGTCAAGCCGGACGGGTCCGATGCGGACGACGGCTCCACCTGGGCGCTCGCCAAGCAGAGCGTCCAGGCGGCGATCGACTTTGCCGCCGGGACGGGCGGGGAGGTGTGGGTCCGGGAAGGGACCTATGTCGGGCCCCTGGCCCTCTGCTCGTTCGTCCACCTGTTCGGCGGATTCGACGGCACGGAGACCCGCCGCGACGACCGGGACCGGGCCGCGCACGTCACCGTCCTGGACGCCAACGGGGGAAGCCCCGGGATCGACAACCGGGCCGGGCACCGCGTCAACACGGTCGATGGGTTCACGATCCGGAACGGGAACGGCTTCGCCATCGTCTGCGAGTCGGGCCTGGTCCTTTCCCACAATGTCGTCACCCTCAATCCCACGACGGCGAGCGGCGGTGTCATCTTCTGTCAGGTGGGGGCCCCCCTCATCGAGAACAACCTGATTGTGGGCAACAATCCGGGCGGTACGGGAAGCGCGATCGGCGTCTACGACGAGACCCGGCCGCAGATCCTCCGCAATACCATCGTTTCGGACGGCACGGCCATCCGCTGCATGTATTCGACCGTCCCCCTGATCGCGGGCAACCTTCTCGCCTTCAACACGCGCGGCATCACCGCGGATATCGGTACATCCGCCACCCTGCGGAACAACTGTGTCTTTGGTAACACCGAATACGACTATTTCAACGTCTCCCCCGGCCCCGGCGACATCTCCCTTGACCCCCTTTTCGCCGACGCCCCCGGCGGCGACTACCGCCTGGCCGCCGGCTCCCCCTGCATCGACGCCGGAGACGACTCCGTCGTCGGGCCCTGGGACACCGATCTCGACGGCAAGGCCCGGATCTACCCGCCCCATGTCGACATCGGCGCCTACGAATACGGGAACA
>CAYUME010000463.1:1576-4616 GCA_964445475.1 uncultured Planctomycetia bacterium | reverse complement strand
GCCGCGGCCAACACGGCGACATCGGCTTCCCGGACCCTAAGATCTCCCGCCAGCACGCGCAGATCGAGGTCGACTCAGCGACCAGGCGTGCCGTGATCACCGATCTCGGGAGCCGGAACGGGACGCACGTGAACCGGGAGAGGATCGACGGCCCCGCCATCCTGCAGGCGGGCGACGTGATCCGGGTCGGCATGACGGCGCTGCGGTTCGAGTCCGGCGAGGAGCCCGGCGAGGAGGGCGAGCTGCCGGCGTCCGGCCTGCGCCCCCCGGTCCCGGCCGCCCCCCCGATGCCGCCCGCCCCGGCGCCGGCCGACGGCCGCGACATCACCCTCCCCCTGATCGGCGGGGACGCGTGACCCGAGGTCACAGCCGGATCCCTCTCCGGGCCGTCACGAGCCGTCTCCCCCGCCCCCCAGCCGCAGCGACTCTCCTTCCAAGGGCGGCTCACCGACGCCGCGGGGAACCCCGTCCCGGACGGGGACGTCCAGATGACGTTCGCCCTCTATGACACCGACACGGGCAGGACGCCGCGCTACCCGCTCGCCGGCACCCCCTATGCGCGACGGGCGCTGAGCGCGGATTCGCTCGGAAAATTCAGCGCCGACGACTACGCCCGCCTCGACAACACCCAGACCTTCACCGGCTCGAACACCTTCTCGGGACCGGTCGGCGTCACGGGCACGGCCACGTTCGCTTCCGCCTCCACCCTGGCCCTGTCGGGATCGATGTCCGTCGCCGCGTCCGGCGTCGTCTCCTTCGCGTCGGGCGCCCGCCTCTACATCGACGCCGGAACCGCCGCGGCACCGGGGGCAGCCGTGCAGGGAGACCGGAACACCGGCCTCTTCAGCCCGGCGTCCGACGCCCTGTCGATCGCGACCGGCGGCGCGGAGCGGCTCCGGGTCAACGCGACGGGTCTTCGTCGGGATCGGCCTCTCCGGCGACCCGGCCGAGCGGCTCGACGTCGACGGCAACGTCCAGGCGACCGGGGAATTCCAGTATGCGTCGCCCCGAACCTTCTCGGTCGGCGTGCCGGGAATCCTCTTCCGACCAACCGAGAGCCTCTTTGACACGAGTTACGGAAGCGCGGGCAGCCTGACGGTCCCCGTCATCCACGGCTCCAACATGGTCAGCAACTATGACGCCGGGATACTCCTGCCCGACGGGGCGGTCGTCACCGGACTGACGATCTACGTCTACGACAACGACGCGAGCTGCAACCTGTACGCGCTGGTCAAGCTCAAGCGCCGGGCGAACACGTCCACCACCGCCCAGGACATGTCGTCCTGCGTCCTGAGCACGACAGGAGAGTCCACGTCCATCCAGTCGGCAACGACGACCACCGTCGACAACGCGACCGTCGACAACGCGGCCTACCAGTACCACCTCCACGCCTACTTCTCCGCGACCTCCTCCTATTTCCCCACGCACTTCTACGGCTGCCGCATCGAGTACACGCTGAAAGCCTTGAGGCCGTGACGACCGCGGATCCGGAACGGCCCCCGGCCGCCCTTCCCGCCGCCCGGTTCACCTCGTATAGAACACCCCGCTCCCCGCGCCCCCCTCCGCGACAAGGCCGTCGGTGTCTTCCTTGAACCGGATTGACTGACATGCCTGTCTGTTACATACTCCCTAACCATTCATTCTCTCCGCCGCCGTGCCCGCGACCGGGACGGCCGGAGGAACCGTCCCGAAATCCCGGAGGCCTCCCATGCTTCGTTGCCCCGCCCTCGCGATCCTCCTCTGCGCCGCCCTGGCCGCCCCGCTGGGCGCGCAGACCCCCCAGCCGGAACAGATGACGTTCCAGGGGCGGCTGACGGACGCGGCGGGAAATCCCGTCACCGCGGACGTCAGCCTGGTCTTCGCGATCTACGACGCCGCCACCGGCGGGACCCCGCTCTGGACGGAGACCCAGAGCGTGGCGGTCTCCGGCGGGCTCTACACCGTTTGGCTCGGGACCGTGAGCAGCTTCAACGGGCTCACGATGGACATGGCGAGCGCCCGCTGGCTGGGGATCCGGGCCGGCGTCGACCCCGAGATGACGCCCCGCTATCCCCTCACGGGCGTCCCCTACGCGCGCCGGGCCCTGATGGCGGAAGGGGCGGTCTCCGCGGACTACCTGGACGGCCAGCACGCCTCCGCCTTCGCCCAGTCCGTGCACACGCACGACGCCGCGGCGATCGCCTCCGGCCTTCTCCCTGCGGCGCGGGGCGGCACCGGAGTGACCGGGTCCGGCGGCGTCTCCCACTTCCTGCGCGGCACCGGGGCGGGCGGCTGGACGAGCGGCCCGATCCTCGCGGGCGACCTGCCGTCCGCCGGCGCCCCGTACATCCTCAGGAACGCCGCCGACGCGAGCACGGCCGACGTCGCGGGCTGGATGCTGTCGATCGAAAACGCGTCGAAAGACCCGGGCGCCGGCGTGCTCCTCTGCATGGCCGCCTCGAGCGCCGCGGGCGAGGGCAACTTCACAGGCATCACCGGCGTCTCCGGCAAGGGCGACAACACGGACGACACCGTCGGCGTGACCAACACGGGCGTCTCCGGGCTGGCGACCGGCTATTCCCGGGCCGCCGGCGCCGAGACGTCCAACTACGGCCTCCTGGGCACCGCGAACGGCACCTCCGCCCTGGGCGCCACGACCAATTACGGCGCCGCGGGCCTTGCCCAGGGGGGCGGGAACGCGACGAACTACGGCCTCTGGGGCGAGGCGACCACCACGACCACCGGCGTCAACTACGGCGTGTACGCCACGGCCGCCAACGGCGCCACGAACTGGGCCGGCTGTTTCGAGGGCAACGTCAACATCACAGGAGACGTGACCCTGGGGGATGAAGGCCGGGACTCGGTCACCGTGAACGGCCGGGTGCAGGGCACGACTCCGCTTGTCTTCGAGGGCAGCTTGTCGGACGTCTACACCCTCGCCCTCGCCATCCCCTCCCTCACCGCCCACCGGACCATCACCTTCCCGAACGTGACCGGCACCGCAATCACGACGGGCAACCTGGCCTCCATTACAGCCGTCGGGACGGTTGCAAGCGGGACA
>CAYUME010000463.1:0-1566 GCA_964445475.1 uncultured Planctomycetia bacterium | reverse complement strand
GAACCGGTGCGACCTCCGTCGGCTCGGCGGGATCCGTCAACTACAGCACGGGAGCCGCCCACGCCTACTCCGCAGCCGGGACGGCGGGCCAGATCCTCCACAGCGGCGGCACGGGCGTTCCAACCTGGGGGGCGGTCGACCTGGCCAGCACGACCCAGACGACGGGAACCCTGCCGGCGGGAAACGGCGGCACCGGGCTCACCTCCTCGGGAACGTCGGGCAATTACCTGCGAAGCAACGGCTCGATCTGGACCAGCTCCGCGATCCCGGCCAACGACATCCCCTCGGGGTGCAGCTACTACCTCCCCAAAGATTTGAGCGCCAACATCACCAGTACCGCCTCCATGGCCGGCTATCTGTATGCATTGACCAACAATTCCGGGTCCGGCACGGGCGTATGCGCCCTTCAGGCCAAAGCCGGGGCGTCCGTGGCTTCGGAGGGAACGTTCTGCGGTTTGGTGGGAGAATCCGGCGTGTCTGACATATTCATCATCACCCCTACGTCCAGTGTCATCAATTACGGCGTACAGGGCATTGCATCGGGAACAGCTGACGGTTCAGCCGGGACAACGACGATCAACTACGGCGTTTACGGGAACGCGACGGGCGGCGACACGAACTATGGCCTTTTCGGCAGTGCGTCGGGTGGGGCCACGAATTATGCGGGATATTTCGTCGGCAACGTCAACGTCGTGGGTACACTCTCCAAACTCAGCGGCACCTTCAAGATCGACCACCCCCTCGACCCCGCCAGCAAGACCCTCTCGCACTCCTTCGTCGAGAGCCCGGACATGATGAACGTCTACAACGGCAACGCCGTGCTCGACGCGAAGGGCGAGGCGTGGGTGACGATGCCGGAGTGGTTCGAGACGCTCAACCGCGACTTCCGCTACCAGCTCACCTGCGTCGGCGGCTTCGCTCCGGTCTACATCGCCGGGGAAGTCTCGGGCAACCGGTTCCGGATCGCCGGCGGCCGCCCGGGCTTGAAGGTCTCCTGGCAGGTCACGGGCATCCGCCAGGACCCCTTCGCCCAAAAGCATCCTGTCGTCGTCGAGGAGGAGAAGGCCCCGCACGACCGCGGCAAGTACCTCGCCCCGGACGCCTACGGGCTCCCGCCGGAGATGGGGATCGGGTATATCCCGGCAATGGCCGGGAAGCGGGGAGGCGGGCACACGGATTGTCAAAACCGACATGCCGCGTCGCCCGCGCCGCCGAGGCGGTCCGCTGGGCGGATGTCACGGAGACGGTCGGCGGCGTCCAGCACAGGAAGATCTCGATCTTCTTCGAGAGCTTCGTGATCGACCGGCGGGCGGCGCTGGAGGCGCAGGCGTCGGTCCGGGAGCTGCAGGCCGAGAACGCGCAACTGAAGGCCCGCCTGGAGGCCCTGGAGAAGGCCGCGAAGGACACGACCGGACTCTCCCGGAGCGTTTGAGAATGCAAGGGACGAATCGACAGACCCTCCCGGCCCACCCCATTCCGCGGGGGGCCGCGACATCACCCTCCCCCGGATCGGCGGGGACGCGTGATGTCCGGGATGTCACGAAACGCCCCGCCCGTTTACCCACC
>CAYUME010000462.1:0-4617 GCA_964445475.1 uncultured Planctomycetia bacterium | reverse complement strand
CATTCGCGCGGGCGTTCGGGGAGGACGTCGACGCGCGCCACGGCGCGGCCGCGCGCCGGCTGGTCGACCAGGGGCTTCTGGAGCGCACGGCCGGTTTCCTGCGCCTGACGCGGAAGGGGCTGCCCGTGGCGGATGCGGTGATGGCGGAGTTCGCGCCCTGAACAGACTCCGGAGGCGCGGGGTCCACGAAGAAGGGACCGAAGCGGAACACGGATGGATGCAGATCGGGCAATCCGTCCGGGGTTCCTCCCGACAGCCTCCGGGGATTGATCTGCTTGCGGAGGGACCCCATGCGCGCCCTCGTTTTCGACGGCACCAGCCGGCTGCGCGACGACTGGCCCGAGCCGAAGCCCGGGCCCGGCGAGGCCCTGGTCGGGGTCCTCGCGGCCGGCGTCTGCCGGACCGACCTCGAGATCGTGAAGGGGTACATGGCCTTCCGCGGGGTGCTCGGCCACGAATTCGTCGGCCGCGTCCTCGACGGGCCGCCGGACTGGCGCGGGAAGCGCGTCACGGGGGAGATCAACTGCCCCTGCGGCCGTTGCGACCTCTGCGCGCGCGGGCTGCCCTCCCACTGCCGGAACCGCACCGTCCTCGGCATCGCCGGGCGCGACGGCGCCTTCGCCGAGCGGCTCGCCCTGCCGCTGGCCAACCTCCACGTCGTCCCCGACGCCGTCCCCGACCGCGACGCGGTCTTTGTCGAACCGCTGGCGGCCGCTTTCCAGATTCTCGGGCAGGTCCGCATCGGGCCGGACGAGGACGTGGTGGTGCTCGGCGACGGACGGCTGGGGCAGCTGGCCGCGCGCGTCCTGCGGACGGCGCGCCCGAAGGGCCTGGTCCTGGTGGGAAAGCACGAGGCGAAACTTGCCCGGGCGGCGCGCCCAGGCATACGGACGGCGCGCCTGCCCGACTACGTCCCCGCCGCCGCGGCCGACGTGGTCGTGGACGCCACCGGCACGCCGGAGGGATTCGACCTGGCGATGCGGGCGGTGCGGCCGCGCGGGACGATCGTCCTGAAGAGCACGTTCGCGGCGGAGGGCGGGATGAACCTCGCGCCGCTCGTCGTCCACGAGGTGACGGTGGTCGGCTCGCGCTGCGGCCCGTTCGGCGCGGCGCTCGACGCGCTCGCGACGGGCGCGGTCGGGGTGCGGGACCTCGTGGGCGCGACGTTCCCCCTCGCGCAGGCCGAGGCGGCGATGGCGGCGGCCGCGGACGGGCGGAACGTGAAGGTGCTGATCGAGGTCCCCTGACTCGGCCGGTCCTACCCCGTCGCGTCGCGGATCGCCTGCGCGAGCCGCGGTCCGATCCCCTCCACCTCCATCAGATCCGCCTCCGGGGCGTTCGCGACGGCCCGGACGCTCCCGAACCGGGCGAGGAGGCGGGCGGCGAGCACCGGCCCCACGCGGGGAAGCCCTTGGAGGACATACGACTTTCGCCGATCGGGACGATGCGGCTTGTGGCCGGGGCGCCGCCAGGGCCCGCACGCATCCCGGCGCGCCTGGCGCGCCAGCGTCACCAGCACTTCGACCGACTCCCGCGGACCCGCCGCGCGGAGCACCGGCAGGTACCAGACGGCGGCCAGCGAGACGAGCGCTCCGCGGATCGCGGCGGGATCGATCGCGATCCCCGTCTCGTACAGGCTCCCCCCCTCCAGCAGCAGCACCGGACGCTCGGCCCCGAGTTTGAGCGCTCCCGCCTGCGCGAAGAGCTGGCCGCTCATCAGCGAAAGGATGAACCCCCGCGCCGTCTTCCGTTCCACGACCACGCCGTTGCCGAGGTCGTAGTCGCCCGCCTTCAGGCGGGCCTGGCGGACCTCGATTCCCGGCACGCCGGCGAGCAGGCCGGGGACGGCTGAAAGCCGCTCGCGGTCGTCCACCGTGACGATCAGGGTTCCCGGGTCCACGGAAGTCCCCCCGAATGCCTCGCGAATCCGCTCCCGATCAGGAAACCCGCGGGACAGGGGCCGCCGGCAGGTTGAAGCGGCGGACGAAGGCTTCCGCCTGCCTTGTTTATCAAAACGAGCAAATGAGATCGGCAAGCCTGATGGGGCGTATAAGCAAATGGCGTGCCAATCCGACGGATGTGACGCAAGTGGCGATTCTGCAGTGGGATGCGACGTAACGAGGTGCCCTCCTCCCCAGCGCCCGATGTTTCGTTTCGTAACATTGCCCCGAAATCTTCTGTCTGCGCACCCGCCATTCGAAAATTGCCAGATCCTATTCCTTCCTCTATGATGGGTGGGCGCATCCGGTAATTCAGCGCCGGCTCCGCCCGGATCCCCACGGAGACGCCTCCGGCATGTCGACCTATGCTAAGGAGTACATCATCCTCAGCCTGGAGGTGGACAGCTGGGCCGGCGACATCCGTGAGGCGATGCTCCCCGACAGTAGCACCTTCGACTACGTGCGGGTCTACCAGAACAAGGCGGAGGCGCCCCCGAAATCGCCGTGCCCCCGCATGAGCCGTGATGGCCGGCCCCGGGTCTCCTTTCGAGGCATCGCCATGCGCGCACTCGCCCTGCCGGTTTCGGTCCTCCTGCTCGCCACGCCGGCCGCCGCCGCCCCGCTGCGGGTCGCCTCGCCCGACGGCCAAGTCGTCCTGACTTTCGACGTGAAGGACGTCGACGGCGCCTCCGGCTGCCCCGTCTACCGCGTCGACTACCAGGGGAAGCCGGCCGTCGTCGAGTCCCGCCTCGGCCTCGAGATCGAGGGGGCGCCGCTCACGGACGGGCTGGCGCTCGTCAAGGGCACGCCCGGAAAGCGCGACGAGACGTGGAAGCCGGTCTACGGCGAGCGCGCCGCCGTGCGCGACCACTGCAACACGCTGGCGATCGACCTGAAGGAGTCGAAGGCCCCCGGCCGCGCCCTGCGCGTCGACATCCGGGTCTACGACGAGGGCGCGGCCTTCTGCTACGCGCTCCCGAAGCAGCCGGGGCTCGACCGCGTTGTCGTCTCCCGCGAGCGGACCGAGTTCCGACTCCCCGCCGACCATCCCGCGTGGGCGGTCTACTCCGCGCAGGGGAAATACGAGAAGGTCCCGGTTGGCAAGGTCAAGCCCGGCTGCGAGCGCCCGCTGGTGCTCGAGGCCGCCGAAGACCGGTTCGTCGCCCTCGGCGAGGCACGGCTCGTCGACTACGCGCGCATGAAGCTCGCGCCGCTCCCCGGCGTTCCCCACGCCGTCGTCAGCCACCTCGACGGCAAGGTCGAGGCCGACCTCCCGCTCACCACGCCCTGGCGGTTCGTGCTGGTCGCCGATTCGCCCGGCCAGCTCCTCGAGCGCAACGACCTCCTCCTCAACCTCAACGACCCGTGCGCGATCCAGGACACCGCCTGGATCCGGCCCGGCAAGGTCATCCGCGAGGTCACCCTCACCACGGCCGGCGGCAAGGCCTGCGTCGACTTCGCCGCGAAGCGCGGCCTCCAGTACGTCGAGTACGACGCCGGCTGGTACGGCCATGAGTACGACGACGCGTCGGACGCCTCGACGGTGACGGTCGACCCCAAACGCTCGAAGGGGCCGCTCGACCTCCCCGAGGTGATCCGCTACGCGAAGGAGAAGGGCGTCGGGATCATCCTCTACGTCAACCGCCGCGCCCTCGAGAAACAGCTCGACCAGATCCTGCCGCTCTACCGGCAGTGGGGCGTGGCGGGCTGCAAGTACGGCTTCGTCAACGTCGGCCCCCAGCGCTGGACGGCGTGGCTGCACGACGCCGTCCGCAAGGCGGCCGGGCACCGCCTGATGGTCGACATCCACGACGAGTACCGTCCGACCGGCTGGTCGCGCACCTACCCGAACCTGATGACGCAGGAGGGGATCGGCGGGGACGAGACGAGCCCGTCCAACGAGCAGACGCTGATCCTCCAGTTCACGCGCTACCTCGCGGGCGCGGCCGACAACACGATCTGCTACTACGACAAGCGCGTGGACGCGAACGCCTCCCACGCCTACCAGCTCGCCAAGGCGGTCTGCCTCTACAGCCCGTGGCAGTTCCTCTTCTGGTACGACCGCCCTGCGTCGGCGCAGGACGAGCCGGAGCTGGAGTTCTACGAGCGCTGCCCGACCGTCTGGGACGACACGAAGGTCCTGCACGGCCGGATCGGCGAGTACGCCGCGGTCGCGCGGCGGAGCGGGGCCGAGTGGTTCCTCGGCGTCATGAACAGCCGGGAGGCGCGGACGCTCGCGCTCCCGCTCGCCTTCCTCGAGAAGGGGAAGCGCTACGCCGCGCACGTCTACTCGGACGACCCGTCCGCCGCGACGCGGACGAAGGTGAAGGTCGAGCGCTTCGCGGTGACGTCGGAGACGACACTCAAGGCCGCCGTGACGGAGAAGGGCGGCCAGGCGATCCGGATCGCGCCGGCGGGGGCGGGGGAGTCGTTGCCGGCGTACAAGTGAAACGCCAAGGCGCCCAAGTCGCCAAGGTGGCGCCAAGCAGATGAAGGTTGCGATGGACTCGTCGACACCTCAGCCGCCACCACTCGATCTCAACGTCGGCGACCCCGGCCGCGGGTGGCGGCGGTTCGCTCGGTTCGGGGCCGTCTCCTTCTTCCTCTCCATCCTTATTACATGGCCACACTTCCACGACTGGGCAACATGGATCAACTGGTCGGGTTGCGGCTCAAG
>CAYUME010000461.1:0-4622 GCA_964445475.1 uncultured Planctomycetia bacterium | reverse complement strand
CGGGGATCGCGTGTCGATGTCCCGCTGGCGCTTCAAGCCCGGGGACGGGCAATTCGACCTGGCCGTCGCGAGCGTCGAGTACGAGGCCTTTCCCGGCCGTTCCGTCCCGCGGGGGCTCTGGGGCTACGGCATCCGCCAGACGAAGTCGGTCGAGAGCAAGCCCCCCGCCGTGTTCGACCGGGACGGGATCCACAAGGGGAAGGCGGGGGACGCGGCGCTGCTGATCGCCGGCGGGACGACCTGGTCCGCCGACGCGAAAGGCGTCGTGAAGGCGGGCGACCGGCGATTCCAACTGGACGCCCCGCCCGTCCACGACGGCCTCATCGCCGCGTACGGGCGCCTGTACGTCTCGACGCGGGACGGCCGCGTCGTCTGCCTCGAACCGGGCGGCAGCCGCACCGGAAGAGATTGAGAGCCCCCCTCGGCGTCGTCCTGTCACACCCCTTCTCTGTTTCAAGGCCGGACCTCCAACGGGATCATGCGGCGACATGGGGCGTCCGGTTATCGCATGCATAGGAAGCCCGGTCGCGGCACGATCGACGTCCCGGGACGGGGCGGCCGGCGGCGAATAACACCACTCGGAAGTCTGGATATCGGGGGCGGCCGGCCGACGGGCGTCGTGCCGGAAACGCTCGGCAGTGGAATGCCAGCCGACCCCATGCTACTATGGCGTCGGGAGCGGAACAGCGCGATTCCCCCGGACCGGATCACGCGAAAGGAGATCCCCATGCAGTCGAACCGACCGGAGCAACAGGCGTGCGGGCACGACCGTCGGGCGTTCCTCAAGCGCCTCGGGATCGGCACGGCCGCGGCCTCGGGGATGGCCTTCGCCGCGCGCGAAGCCTCCGCGCAGCCGTACCACGCCGCCCCGCCGGCCGACGCCGGCCCGCTCCCCGAGGTCACGATCTGCAACCAGAAGATCCAGCGGATGATCATCGGCAGCAACCAGATCGGCGGCTGGAGCCACAACGTCCCGAACATGTCGAAGGCGATGACGGAGTTCTTCACCCCCGAGGTGACCCACCAGTTCCTCAAGCACTGCGAGAGCCACGGCCTGACGACGTGGCTCACCTACTGGGGGAGCAAGCCGCTCGGCGCCCTCCGCAAGCGATGGGAGGAGGGCTCCAAGATGCGCGTCTACTTCCTCGCCGTCCTCGACAAGGACGGGAACATCAGCGGCGCGGAGTCCAAGGAGGAGGGGTCCATCCAGGACTACAAGCCCCTCTGGCTCCTCCACCACGGAAACGTCACCGACGCCCTCTTCGCGGCGGGGAAGCAGGAGAAGGTGCACGACTTCGTCAAGAAGGTCCACGACATGGGCATTCCCGCCGGCGTCTCCGCCCACAACCCCGAGGTCTTCAAGTACATCGAGGACAAGGGCTGGGAGTGCGACCTCTACCAGTGCTGCCTCTACTACATCACCCGTCCGAAGGAGGAGATCCGCAAGAAGCTCGGGACGGCCCCGCTCGGCGAGCCGTTCCTCGAGAGCGACCGCGACGACATGCTCAAGGTCATCCAGTCGGTCAAGAAGCCCTGCCTCGCCTTCAAGATCCTCGCGGCCGGCTGGCACTGCTTCTCGCCCATGTCGGTGGCGGAGTCCTTCCAGATCGCCTTCAAGGGGATCAAGAAGACCGACGCCCTGCTCGCCGGGATGTGGACGCGCTTCAAGGACGAGGTGGCCGAGGACGTGGGGCTCCTGAAGAAGTACGGCCAGGTCTAGTCTGTCGTTCGTGGAGACCCGGAATACCAGGAGACGGGCACGGGGCATCCACTCCGTGCCCGTTTTTTTGAGATGCGCATCGCCACGCAGGCCCTGCTCCTCGTGCTGGCCTCCGCGACCGCAGCCCCGGCGGAGGACCCCACCCCGGCGTCGGTCACCCCGGTCTCTTCCGGGGCGAAGGCGGACACGGTCCGCGTCCTCTATCCCGTCGCGGGATCCGTCGTGACGACGCAACCGCTCCTCGTCCTGATCGTCGGCCCCGATGCGCCGCCCCCCCCCGCCTTCACCCTGGACGGCAAGCCGTTGGCGGCGGAGAAGTTCACGTTCGCCGCGGCGTGGAAGGACGTGCCCGAAAAAGTGGACGTCCCGGTGGGGGACGACGCCCTGCCGCTGCGGTCGCCGCTGCTCAAGGACAAGGCGGGCAAGGTGGTCTGGGCGGCGGTCGCGCCCCTGGCGGCCGGCGAGCACGCGATCGCGATCGACGGCGCCACGCAGGTCGCGTTCACCTCGCGCGCCGCCGAGGCGGACGACGCGAAGAACTGGACGAAGCCGGTCCTGCGCGTCCACAACCCGCCGAAGAACCGGGCCGAGGCGCTCGACTGCGCGAAGTGCCACCAGGCCGACCCGTCCGGCGACAAGCGGCTGCTCGGCGTCGTGACGGTCCCGAAGGCCTGCAACGAATGCCACGTGGAGGTGGATCTGCAGCTGGCCCACCAGCACGTGATGGAGTTCCTCGCGAAGTGCCACACCTGCCACGACCCGCACGCCGGCATCCACCCCCGGCAGCTGGTCGACACCCGCAAGAAGGTCTGCACGATGTGCCACGAAGAGGGGCACGCGAAGTGACCGCGAGCCACAAATGGCGCGGCATACAGCCGCCGCGCCATTTGTGGATGATCCCGGGTCCTAGGTGTTCACCCGTTTGGACCCTGCGGGCCGCGGCAGGAAGATGTCCTCCCGCTTCAGTCCGAGCGCCCGGGCCATCTCCAGCGGGTAGTCGAACCTTCCCATCAGCTCCGGCTTGCGGGCGTTCGTGCCGAAGGTGAAGCGCGCCCCGGCCGCCTTCGCCATCTTCAGGAACGGCAGCCGCGGCAGCTTGAAGCTCGCGCTGATCTCGACCGCCACGCCGAGCCGCACGGCCGCGTCGATCACCTTCCGCATCCGCGCCTCCGTCCAGAGCGCGTCGTGGTCCTTCTGGAGCACCTCGGGCAGGTACGTGCCGTTGGCGAGGATGTCGACCGGGTTGGACAGGATCCGCAGGTGGTGCGCGACGTACCGGTCCATGAAGTCCTGCGGGTCGTCGATCTTCACCTGCTCCTTCTTCCAGAGGTTCACGAGGTGCCCGTCCTTCTCCGGGAAGGTCAGGGCGTCTGCGAGGACGAAGTCCAGCTGAGCGACCACCTCCTTCGTGAAGCACGTCATCCAGTCCACCCCCTCGGCCTGGACGCCCCGGTAAAGCGGGCGGTCGCCGAACATCGCGAGGTGGCGCCGGAGATCGTCGTCGGTGCCGAGGACGACGGGGTAGACGTGCTCCTTCGTCCCGGCGTGCTCGACGATGCCGAACCGGACGCCGCGCGCCCGGGAGGTCGCGACGGCCGTGTCGAGGCCGGCCCCGTTGTAGCCGACCTCGTCGAGATGGACGTGGTAGTCGATGAGCGGCAGGCCGGAGGCGGGGTCGAGGGGGGGCTCGGGGACCCTGCGCGACGCGGTACCGGAGGACTGGCACGCCGTGGCAGCGGCCGCCGCGGCGGCGGAGGCGAGGAAGGCGCGGCGGGAGAGGCGGGAGGACATGAACGGGCTCCTTGAGGATGGGGGTGTCAAGGGGGCTGGCTCGTCCAGGGACGGGAACACAGGGAGGTAATATAGGAGACGGCTCCCGGACGGACAAGGGAAAGGGGCCCCCGAGGGAGGGCGCCGACATGGCGGGATGCCCGTCGCCGGCAAACGCCCGGCACGATACTGTCGCTTGACATTACTAACGCATGGCGATAGTATCGGTTCATGCCGATCCGGTCATTCAAATGCGGCGATACGCGCCGGCTGTTTGCCGGCGAGCGCGTCAGGCGATTCGCGGGCATCGAGGCGGCGGCCATGCGCAAGCTGGCGATGCTCCACCGCGCCGGGACGCTCGACGATCTGCGGGTGCCGCCGGGGAACCGGCTGGAAGCCTTGAGGGGCCGCCGCGCCGGCCAGCGCAGCATCCGGATCAACGACCAGTACCGCGTCTGCTTCGTGTGGGCTTCGGGCGGCCCGACGGACGTCGAGATCGTGGACTACCATTGACGGAGGATGCCATGCGCCAGGTCCCCTACCCGCACCCGGGCGAGATCCTACTCGAAGAATTCCTGAAGCCCATGGGCATCACGCAGTACCGCCTGGCCAAGGAAATCGGCGTACCGCAGCGTCGCATCAGCGAGATCGTGGCGGGCACCCGCGCCGTCACGCCCGACACCGCCCTGCGTCTGTCGCGCTTCTTCACCATGTCGGACGGCTTCTGGATCGGGCTGCAG
Organism: uncultured Planctomycetia bacterium; assembly: GCA_964445475.1. Classification (GTDB taxonomy): domain Bacteria; phylum Planctomycetota; class MHYJ01; order CAYUME01; family CAYUME01; genus CAYUME01. The sequence continues at coordinate 392 of CAYUME010000461.1, read as the reverse complement.
ATAGATTGCGATGCGGCGAGGGCGAAGGACGCCCTCGCGCGGACGCTCGCCCGGATCAAGCCGTGGCCCGTGAGCAGGCGCCCCACGAAATCGCCGGCGTGATGACGCACATCACACGCGGCAGCCGGCGGACTTCCGTCGCGGCGCTCCCGGTTGCCGGCGCGCTGGCCGCGGTCATGGCGTGTCTCGGATGCGCGACGGTCCGGGCCGCACCGGCGAATCCGGGCGAAGAGATCCAGGGCGCCGACAGCTGGGGCTGCCGGCCGGCGTCGCCGGCCGTGGTCAACCCGGTCGTCCGCTCGCCGCGCCAATCCCTCCTGTCGCTGCGGGGCGCCGGGGGGTGCGGCACGCAGGGCGGCGGCCCGCGCCGCCACCCGGGCGGGCGCGCCGTC
>CAYUME010000460.1:0-4626 GCA_964445475.1 uncultured Planctomycetia bacterium | reverse complement strand
ATCACGGTAAAGGGGAAGAGGACCGTGTCGGCGCCGATCGCCACGTCGCGCTCGATATAGGTGGCGGCAGGGTCGAGAATCGTCACGCCCGCGTCGAGGTGGCGGTCGATCTCCCGGCGGCGGAGGGCCTCCGTGGCGGCGGCGAGGTCGCGCCGGCTGTTCACGCCCAGGACCTCCACCGGGTCCCGCGCCGGGATCGCCCGCACCTCCGCGCCGCCCATCAGCAGGACCCGGATCACGTCGGTCAGGTAATACTCGCCCTTCCGGTTCTCCGGCTTGACGCGCCGGAGGGCGGTGAAAAGCGACGCCGGCTCGAAACAGTAGAAGCCCGGATTGATCTCCTCGCCCCGGCGCTGCTCCGGCGTGGCGTCGGCCTCCTCCGCGATCCCGAGCAGGGCGCCGCGCGGGTTGCGGACGATCCGGCCGTAGCCGGTCGGGTCGGCGAGCCGGACGGTCAGGAGCGTCGCCGCAGGGCCGGGCGCCCCCCCGGTCCCGGACCGGGAACGCAGGTGGGCGGAGACCAGCGTCTGGAGCGTCGCCGCCGTGATGAGCGGCGTGTCCCCGTACATGACGACCAAGGGGCCCCGGACGCGGCGCGCCGCCTTCTCGCAGCAGAGGACCGCATGGCCCGTCCCTTTCTGCTGGGCCTGCTCGACAAAGACCACCGGGTCGCCGGCCAGTGCGTCCCGGACCGCCCCGGCCTGGTAGCCGACGACCACCAGCACGGGATCGGCGCCCGCCTCCCGGAGGGCCTGAAGGGCCAGGCGGACCATCGGCGTCCCCAGGACCTGGTGCAGGACCTTGGGGCGGTCCGATTTCATCCGCACCCCCTGGCCGGCGGCCAGGAGAACGGCGCCGAAGGGATCCATCGACACGGTCTCCGCGAGGACCGGAGGGGGGGCCGCCGGAAAAAACGAAGGCGGTAATTTTAGGAGGCCTGCAGAGGCAAGTCAAGGAAAGAAATCCCGCCGCCCCGCCCGTCGACTGGGTTGACTCGGGACGACCCTTCCGCTATGATTTCCCCCTTTCGTCGCGCGTTCCGCCCCGGCCGCGCCGGGGCGATTCTCTTTTTCAGGCCGGACCGGGCTCCCTTCCCGCGCCGCCGCCGAACGGCGGCGCGACAAGACCCGGGGACGGCCGGTCCGTTGAGGCAGGATGGGCATGAACCTCCGGGGCCGGAGCTTCCTGAGCACGCAGGACTTCACGCGCGAGGAGATCGAGGCGCTCCTCCATCTCGCGGCGGAGATGAAGCGGAAAGGGCACGGCAAGCCCCTCGCGGGCAAGTCCATCGCCCTCCTGTTCTTCAACTCCTCGCTCCGCACCCGCAGCTCCTTCGACCTGGCCATGTACCAGCTGGGCGGCCACGCCGTGGCGCTCCATCCCGGCAAGGACGCCTGGGCCATGGAGGCGCGCGAAGGCGTCGTCATGGACGGAGAGGCCGAGGAGCACCTCAAGGAGGGGACCACCGTCCTCTCCCGCTTCTTCGACGCCCTCGCCGTCCGCTGCTTTCCCAAGTTCCAGGACTGGACCGAGGAGAAGCGGGACCCCATCCTGAGCGCGATCGCAAAGTGGTCGACAAAGCCCGTCGTCAACATGGAGACGATCGTCCACCCGTGCCAGGAGCTGGCGCTGGCCCTCACCCTCCAGGAGCACCTGAAGGCGCCGGCCAAGAAGAAGTTCCTGCTGACGTGGACCTACCACCCGAAGCCGCTCAACACGGCGGTGGCCAACTCCGCCGCGCTGATCTCCACCCAGCTCGGGATGGACGTGACGATCCTGCGCCCCCCGGGGTACGACCTCGACGCCGGCTACCTCGAGGCCGCCGCCGCGAACGCGGCGCGGCACGGCGGATCGCTCCGCATGACCGACGACATCGACGCGGCCTACCGCGGCGCCGACTTCGTCTACGCCAAGTCGTGGGGCAGCCTCTCCTACTACGGGCGCTGGGAAGAGGAGAAGCCGGTCCGCGAGCAGCTGAGGCACTTCATCGTCGACGCCCGGAAAATGGCGCTCACGAACGGCGCGAAGTTCAGCCACTGCCTGCCCATGCGCCGGAACGTCAAGGCGACCGACGAGGTGGTCGACGGCCCCGCCAGCGTGATCTACGACGAGGCGGAGAACCGCCTGCACACCACGAAGGCGCTGCTGGCGTCCATCCTGGGATAACGCCATGAGCCGGATCCCCCCGCTCGACGTCGGCGCGTCCCTCAGCTGGGTCCCCCCCGATCAAGGAGCCACGCCCGTGGGAAGCCCCCGCAAAGCGATCCTCGCCTTCTCCGGCGGCCTCGACACCTCCTTCTGCGTCCCCTGGCTCCGCGAGCGGGGCTGGGAGGTGATCACCGTCTTCGTCGACACCGGCGGCGTGACGCGGGCGAAGGCCGACCAGATCGGCCGGCGGGCGAAGGCCCTCGGCGCCGCGAAGCACTACAGCCTCTCCGCCGAGCAGGACATCTTCGACCAGATCGTCGCCCCCCTCGTCCGCTCCCACGCCCTCTACGAGGGCGTCTACCCCCTCATGTGCTCCGACCGATACGTCATCGTCGAACGGTGCGTCGGGGTGGCGAAGCGGGAGGGGGCGGGCGCCATCGCCCACGGCTGCACCGGCATGGGGAACGACCAGGCCCGGTTCGACATCGCCCTCCGCGCGCTCGGCGACTGGGAGATCCTCGCCCCCATCCGCGACTTCCAGGCCGAGGTCCAGACGGACCTCCGACAGAAGGAGATCGACTATCTCGCCGAGCGGGGCTTCGAGGTCCCCCCCGCCCACCGGCGCTACAGCATCAACCAGAACGTCTTCGGCGTGACGATCTCGGGACGGGAGATCGACGCCCTGCAGGAGCCGGCCGAGGAGGCGTTCGTCCTCACCGCGAGCCCCGCGAAGGCGTCGGCCCGCCCCGGCTCCTTCCGGCTCCTGTTCCAGGCCGGGCTCCCCGTCGCCCTCGACGGGAAGCGGATGAAGGGCATCGAGATCCTCAAGGCCCTCAACGCGAAGGTCGGCCGCCACGGGGTCGGCCGCTTCCTCTACACCGGCGACTGCGTGATCGGGATCAAGGGGCGGATCGCCTTCGAGTGCCCGGGGCTGACGGCGCTGCTGACCGCCCACCGGGCGCTGGCGGAGCTGACGCTCTCCCGGGAGCAGGCCTTCTTCCTGCCGCTGGTCGCGCAGAAGTGGGCCCAGCTCCAGTACGCCGGCCTCTTCCACGACCCGCTCGTCCGCGACCTGAACCGCCTCATCGAAAGCAGCCAGGCGGCCGTGAACGGGACGGTGCGCCTCAAGGCCTGCCGGGGGCAGCTGCTCGCCGTCGAGGTCCAGTCGCCGGACATCCTCCGGCAGGCGGGCACGGTCTACGCGCAGGCCTCGTCCTGGAAGCCGGCGGAGGCGGAGGCGTTCTGCAAGCTCTTCGGCCTGAGCACCGTGATGGCCGCCCGCCGCGGGCGATAGCCGGGAAAGCCGTTCCGCGCGCGGAGCGCGCGGCATAAATTGGCGGCGCGGAGCGAAGCCAATTTGAATCCAGGAGCCTTTCCCCCATGGAAAACTACGAGCTGATCATCAACTTCTTCAAGGGGATCGGGGCGGAGCGGGAGGCGAACGACTACCTCAAGCTCTTCAAGAAGGGCAACCCCGCCCGCTTCGCCGTCATCAAGGTCGGCGGCCGGATCCTCGAGCAGAACCTCTCCATGCTCGCCCTCGACCTCGCCTTCCTCTCCAACCTCGACCTCTTCCCCGTCGTCATCCACGGCGGCGGCCCCCAGATCGACGTGGAGCTCCAGAAGCACGGGATCGAGTTCCGGAAGAAGGACGGCATCCGGGTGACCCCCCGCGAGGCGATCCCCGTCCTCAAGACGGTCCTCGACCGCGCCAACCGGGATCTCGTCGACCGGATCCACGCCGACGACGGGACGGCCGTGGGCCTCACCGAGGGGATCTTCACCGCCGAGAAGCACCCCGATCCCGACCTCGGCTATGTCGGCGTCGTCAAGGGGGTCAACCTGGAGCCCCTCTTCAAGGCCATCCGGAAGGACCAGATCCCCGTGGTGAGTCCGGTGGGCTTCGACACGTCGGGCCAGGCCTTCAACATCAATGCCGACACCGCGGCGCGCGCCATGGTCCTGGCCCTCAAGCCCAAGAAGTACATCCTCATCACGGAAGAGGGCGGCATCCGGGGGGCCAACGGGAAGATCATCTCCACCATCAACCTGGCCAACGACTACGATTACCTCGTCAAGAGCAACATCGTCTACGGGGGGATGATGCTGAAGCTCTCCGAGGCGAAGTCGCTCCTCGAGCAGATCGGCGCGCCGATGGTGGTCGAAATCACGTCGCCGGAAAAGCTGCTCCGGGAGCTCTTCACCGTCCACGGCGGCGGGACGTTCATCAAGCTCGGCTCAACGGTGAAGGTCCACAAGGACTTCCGGCGGATCAGCCTCCAGCGTCTGCGCGGGATCATCGAGGCCAGCTTCGGCCGGAAGCTCGTGAACGGCTACTTCCGCAGGCCGCGCCACGCCGTCATCATCGAGGAGAACTACCTCGGCGCCGCCATCCTCCGCAAGGTCCGATCGATCTTCTACCTCGACAAGTTCGCCGTGCGCGAGGGGGCGCAGGGCGAGGGGATCGGCTCCGACCTC
>CAYUME010000459.1:0-4628 GCA_964445475.1 uncultured Planctomycetia bacterium | reverse complement strand
GCCGTCGTGAAGAGGTAGTGCATCGGGTGGATGGCGACCCGCCAGACGACGTTGAGCGTCGCGACCAGGACGAAGAAGAAGACGAGCGAGACGGGCGCGAAGAAGCTCATCCGCGCGGCGATCGGGCCGGGGTTGAGGCGCCCGGGCACCCTCACGCCGAGGTCCTGCGTCGTGATCAGGTCGCCGGCACGCCAGCGCATGACCGCCCCCGCGGCGTCCGGCACGGCCGGCTCCGTGGGGGAGACCGCCCCGTCAGGGTAGTCCACGTCGCGGAAGTCGGTGCGGACGGTGAGCGCGAGGTTGCGCACGCGCCCCGCCTCCCGGTCGGGCCGGTACCGCCACTCGCGCAGCCCGCGCGTGGCGTAGGCCACCTGGAACGTCCGCGTCTGGCCCGGCGACAGCTCGAGGATCTCCCGGATCCCCTCCTCCGCCTTCACGGGGACGTCGACGGCCTTCCCGTCGACGAGGAAGCGGAACCCGTCGTAGGTCCCGCGCGCCGCCGGGAAGGGGAAGTGGAGCTCGACCGTCTGGGCGACCTCCTCGGGGTTGGTCACGGCGTACGTCCCGTCGAAGGCGCAGACGTAGGTCGGATACCAGACGAGGCCCCGGCGGCGGTAGTCGAGGCGGAGCCGGACGTCGATCTCGTTCCGCGACGGGAGGAGGGGCCGCGCGCGGTCGGCGCCGGGGACGCGGAGGGCGAGCGTGGGGGAGGCCTGGACGAGGGGCGCCCCCCAGAGCGCCTCCACCTCCGGCTCCAGCTGCAGCCCGAGCTCGCCGGAGCGGATGAACGTCGCCGCGCCGAGGATCCCCCACCCGACCGCTCCGACGCAGAAGATGACGACGATCGCGATGACGCGCCGGGTGCTCATATCACCTCCGGGGTTCCTGTTCGACGGGCTCCTTGTAGAGAAACGCGGCCGCCAGGCCCTCGCCGCGGTCGAACGCGCGGCGGAAGCCGTGACGGCGGCCGGCGAACGTCCCGGGGAGCTCCCACGCCGCCCCCGGCGCGGCCGCGAAGTCGCCCTCCGCCGAGACCAGCTCCACGCGCGGCGGGAGGACGACCGCGACGTGAACGCTCCGCGCGGGCAGGCCTGTCGCGGGGACCGCCGTCTCGAGGCGCCCCTGCAGCCCCAGCTTCGGCCCGCGCCGGAGGAAGGTCAGCTCGACCCGCGACGGCCCGCCCGCCCCGAGCGGGACAATCCAGCTCCCGGCCTCGAGCGCGTACAGCTCCGTCTCCCGCCCGTTCACGGCGACCGACCAGACCTCCGCGCCGGGGACGGCGCGGAGGCGGAGGCGCGGCCCGGCGGCCGGCGGGACGACGAGCCGCAGGAGGGAGAAGGCCCCGCCGCCCTCCTCGAACGCCGTCGCGAAGTAGACGTCGTCGAGGACGACGTCCGGCGTGGCGACAGCGTCGTAGCGCCGGACGACCAGCTTCGCGCGGCCTCCCGGGGGAAGGCGGAAGAGACGGTCGGGGAGCGGGCCGAGCAGGGACTCCGCGCGCCCCCGGACGGACGCCGGCAGCGCGGCGGCCGGCAGGGCGCCCTCGACCGCCGCTTCGCCGTCCTCCGGCTGCGCGAGGACAAAGGCCCCCTCGCGCCCCGCGTTCCCCTCGAGAACGGGCAGCCCGAAACCGACCCCGGCCTCTCCCGCCTCGCTCTCCAGGACGCATTGGAGCGTGAAGCCCTCCGCCGTGCCGGGGGGAAACGCGATCGTGACGGCGCCGCCGGCGACCTCGCGGACCCACGACCCCTTGAGCGAGCAGGCGAGGTAGGCCGCGCCCCCGGGGAGGCGGACGACCACGGGGGCGGAAGGAGGCCGCGCGGGCAGGAACGCGGCGGTGAGGACGACCCGGCTCCCCTGCGGCTCCACCCGCGTGAGCACGTCGATCTCCGCCGCGGGCGGCGGGGAGAGCGCGCGCTCCGCCTCGAAGCGCACCGCCAGCGTCCGCGCCGGCACGACGTGAAAGACGCCGTCCTCCCCCGCGATCCCGGGCGGCTCGACGAGGCGCACCCCCGACGGGAGCGACACCGATACCGCGCTCCGGACGGCGGGGGGAAGGGGCACGTCGACCCGCTTCGACCGATCGTCCTCGCGGACGGGAAGGAGCAGATCGAGCGCGATCCGGAAGGGGCCTTCGCCTTGCGGGCGGATGCGGAGGCCTCCCTCCGCCCCCTCCCGCTCCAGCGCCCCGCCCTGCGCCCCGGCCACGCGCGACACGACGACGCCCGGCGGGAGGATCGGGAGCGGCACGCGGGGGCCGGCCAGGACGCGGCCCGACAGGGACAGGGCAGCGACGGCTCCCTCCGCCCCGACCGCCAGGCGGCAGTCGCTCTCCTCCACGACGACGACCGGCCCGTCCGCCTCGGCCGGCCGACCGCCTTCGATCTCGCGCGCGACCTGCTGCCGGTACAGGTCGCGGAACTCCCGCCAGGGGACGGTGACCGTCTCCTCGGCCGCGACGGCCCCCGACAAGGCCAACAGCCCCCCGACCGCCATTCCCCGTCGACTTCGCATGCCATGCCTCCTTTCCCCGCGAACGGCGGCCGCGACGTCCGCGCGGCGCGCGTCTCGCGGCATCGACAGGAGGCTACCCGACGCACGTGAAAGGCGTGTGAAACGGGGGTGAAATCGGGGTGAAATCGTGCGGGGACCGCCGAACGCGCGTCACGCCGGCGTGCCGGGCGGCGGCGGGGGCAGCCGGAGGGCCGCCCGGGTGCCGCCCTCCGGCCGGTTCTCGAGGCGGGCCTCGCCGCCGTGCAGATCGGCCACCTCCCGCACGACGCTCAGTCCCAGCCCGGAGCTCTTCCGCCCCGTGTCGGGGCGCGCGAGGGAGAAGAACTTCTCGAAGACGCGGGCGAGCGCGTAGTCGGGCACGCCCGTCCCCGAGTCCGAGACCGCGAGCGTCGCGCCCCCGCCCTCGCCGGCCGCCGCCGCGAGGGTCACGACCCCCCCCGCGGGCGTGAAATCGACGGCGTTCTGGAGGAGGTTCTCGGCGGCCTGGAAGAGCAGGTCGCGCTCGCCGCGGACGGGGACGGGCGACGGCAGGTCGCGGACGAGGCGGACGCCCTTCGACGCGAAGGCCGGCGCCAGGCGGTCCGCCGCCTCCGCGGCGAGGGCGGCCAAGTCGAGGGGCGCGGCGTCGCGCAGCCCCTGGCGCGCCTCCAGCGCCGAGAGGGCGAGAAGGCGGTCCACGACGCGCTGGATGCGGCCGGCCTCGTCGCGGATGTTCCCGAGGAACCGGGCGCGCCGCTCGGGGGGCATCTCCTCGGCGAGCAGCTCCGCCGCGCCGCGGATGGCGGAGAGCGGGCCCTTGACCTCGTGGGTGAGGGTCTGGACGTACCGCTCGACCTCGTCCTTCCGCGCGAGGGCCTCGCGCATCCCCTCCATCGCCCGGCCCATCGTGCCGATCTCGTTCCGGCCGAGGCGGGGGAGCGGCTCGCGCTTGCCGTCGCGGATCGCCTCGGCGTACCGGGTGAGGCGGCGGATGGGGCGCGTGAACCAGATCGTGATGGCGGCGCCGAGCAGGAGGACCGCCCCCGCCGCGATCGCCCCCGCCACCGCGATCTTCCGCCGCGCCGCCCAGAGGAAGAGGTGGAGCGTGTCCGTCGGCTTGGCCACGGTCAGGACGCCGACCGTCCGCCCGCCGGCCGTCACGGGGGAGGCGACATGAAGGATGGACGTGACGGGATCGTCGGGGTCCACGCGGGTCGAGCGGGCGCCGTACCCGCCGCGCAGGGTCCGGAGGACGTCGTTCCAGCGCGAGTAGTCCTTCCCCTCGTCCCGCCCCCCGTCCGAGTCGAAGAGCACGACCCCCCGGTCGTCCGTCACGGTCACGCGGACGTCCACGTGGGATTTCACGAGCTCGTAGATCCTCGCCTCGAAGTGCCGGCGCCGCGCCAGGTCGAGGCCGGCGCGGAAGTCCTCCACGGGGATCGACCCGTCCTCGACGCGCGCCGAGAGGAGGCCGGCGAGGACGGTCGCCATGTCGACCATCGTCTCCTCGACCGCCTCGAGGTAGCGGGGCCGGAGGTCGTCGAGGATCCAGTCCACCAGGTAGTAGAACCCGGCGGCGATGACGACGACGAAGCCGAGGAGGATGCGGGCGCGGAGACTCACCAGTCCTCCTGGAGGGAATAGCCCGTCCCGCGGTGGGTCCGGATGGGATCGACGTCGGGGCGGACGGCGCGCAGCTTGGCGCGGAGGGACTTGACGTGGGCGTCGACGGTCCGCTCGAGGCTGCAGTCGGGCGCGTCCCACGCCTGCTCCATCAGCTGCTCGCGGGAGAAGACCCGGCCCGGGCGCCGGACGAGGACCTTGAGGAGGCGGAACTCGGTGCGGGAGAGCGCGAGCGGCGCGCCGAAGTAGCGGATCGAGCAGCGCCCCTCGTCGACGACGAAGGGCGGCGCGCCCGGCCCGGCGGCCGCGGGGACCGCGCCGGCCACCCCCCCCGTCCGCCGCAGCACCGCCTTCACCCGCGCCGTCAGCTCGCGCGGGCTGAACGGCTTGACCAGGTAGTCGTCCGCCCCGATCTCGAGCCCCACCACGCGGTCGATCTCCCCGGTGCGCGCGGTGAGGAAGATGACGGGGACGCGGGAGGTCTTCCGGATCTCCTTGCAGAGCTCGAAGCC
>CAYUME010000458.1:0-4647 GCA_964445475.1 uncultured Planctomycetia bacterium | reverse complement strand
AAGGCGGCAAGTATCCGGAGTTCAAGGGCAACGTGGCCTCCGTCTATTCCAACCCCTTCTGCCATGGCGGCGCCTCCAACAGCCACTACGGCGGCAACGCGGAAACCTATATGGACGTCGGCGAGGCCATGGGCCGGGCCCTGGTTGAGCTGATCGGGAAAAGCGGCGGGAACTGACAGGACATTTGATTTTCCGGAAGAGGATACAGACGGGAGTCCCGGCCACCCGCAGGCCGGCCACGGAGCCGAGCATGGAAAGGCGTAGCCGCCGGCGCCCGCCTGTCGTATTCCTCCGGGGGGCCTCCCGGCTGTCGGGCGCGCTCGGGGCTGCGTTGCTTCTGTCACCCGCATGGGCCCCGGCGGCGGAGCCGCCCGGTGCCGCACGGGCGACCGACGCCCGCCCGAAGATCGCACACGTCTTCTTCGCGCAGCACCACGTGCAGGCCCCGGACAGCCCCTATTTCAAGCTGGTCGGCAACCTGGAGACGCTCGTCAAGGTCCACGTGAACGGGGTGAAAGGCAGCCTGGCGCCCGATGTGCGGGCCCGGCTGGCGCTCGGGTCCAACGCGCTGGACCTGGCGCTGAAGGGGCCGGGACAGCTGCCGGGACCGATCACCGGCAATCCCGTCCTCATGGAGCACAGGTACGACGACAGCTTTACGGCCTTCATCCCCCGGGAGTGGATCAAGACCGGCCTGAAGGCGACGATCGAGCTGAGATCGCGGAATCTCTCCGGTGGCGGCGCGCTCCTGGACAGCAAGGCCTACGACCCGCTCCCGGTCGGGGCCCCCACCCGGCTGATCCTGACGATGTTCGACTTCCATTTCTTCGGAGGGTCGAAGGGGGCGGACTATCCCGCGGGCTGGTTCGAGGAGCTGGGATCGAAGCTGCCCGTGGCCGAGATGGAGCTGCGCCGGGTCCGCAACATCGTCCTGGACTCGCTCGTCATGCCGCCGCGGGGCGGCAAGCCCGCCGCGCGCTGCAGCAGCCGGGAGGAATACCAGAAGAAGACGGGAATCGGGTTCGACGGCGAACAGGGCGTGACGTGGATGTGGAACAGCGCCCTCAAGGCCGCCGCGGGAGCCGGTTGGGGAGGAACGCGGAGACTCTATTATTCGAACATCTACGGGGTTCCGTGCGGCGGGACAGGCGGCGGACTGTCCGGCGTCGGCAACGGAAACCAGGTCGGCATCCTGCTGCATGAGCTGGGTCATTCCTTCGGGTTGCCGCATTGGGCCGGGGTCAAGGCCTACCCGTACGTCGGGCCCATGCACGGGATCCCGACCGACGCGGCGGACACGCCCCATGTCGGCCCCACCTGGGGCTTCGACCCGGCCACGCGCGTCTTCCTGCCCCCGACGCACGGGGGCACGTACAGCCATGACCCCATGCAGGGAGGCGGCCTGAATCGCTCGGGGGGGCCCCACCTCATGGCGTTCTTCTCCGACTATTCGGTCAGCCGCATCCGCGAATGCCTGGAGAAGACCCAGGTGGTCTGGGATGAGCGCGCCGGAGCCTATCTTGAATGGAACCAGAATGACGGGGCGTATGCCACGAGGGCACGCCAGCGCGGCGGGCCGAACGGCCCCCTCGAGGACGACATCGACGTGATCAGCGTGCTGGCCTCCGCCAGCCTGGTCACCCCCGAGGCCAACATCGTCTACCCGCCGATCGGACCCCACAAGTCCGGCTACCGCGAAGGCGACAAGGGCCGCTCGCCGGTCTGCCTCCGGATCACCCAGGGCGGGAACGTGATGACCTGTCCGGTGGAGACCGGGCTGCAGCCGGGCGGCGACCCCGGTGATCCCAAGACCTTTGCCGCCATCGCCGTCAACCTGCCCGCGCGGAACGGCACGGTCACCCAGGCGGATCTGATTCACGCGCCCGGCGGCCAGGTGCTGGCCAGCTGGAAGGCCGCCGCCTCCCCCGCACACAAGACGCCGTTCGTGACCGCGCCCTATCCGCCGGGGTCGGCGACCGGCGTCGCAAAGGCGGATCCCAAGAACGGGTCTCCCGCTCCCGACCGCGGGGTCCCGCCGCCAGGAGCGGCACCGCCGTCCGCAGGGCCGGGGACTCCGCCGCAGCAGAAGGCGGATCCGCAGAGGGAGACCTCGCCCGCGAAGGCCACCGGATCCGCCGCGGAGGCGCCTCCGCCCCCGCGACCCGTCGCCGACGCCGCGGCGCTCGCCGCCTGGGACGCGAGGCTCCGGGACCGGGCCCGCGCGCTCGTCGCGGAGAAGAAGCGCCTGGTCTGCCGGGTGGGCGTGCTGGGGGCGCCGGTGACGATCCTGTCCGTCGCGGACGCGTCCGTAAACGTGCGCATGGAAGGCGGGGGGGGCATCGAGCTGAGCTGGTCGCAGCTCAAGCCCGCGGACAAGCGCAGCCTGGCGGTCGGGATCGCGGACGCCGAGGACCAGCCCGGGGACCATGCGCTCGCGGCGTTCTACCTGATCCTCGAAGGCGACCGGACCCGGGCCGACGATCACCTGCTGCGGGCGGGCAAGCAGGCCGCCGACGTGCGCACCGCGTTCGGCCTGAAGGAGGCGTGACGCCCGTCCGTCAACCGGCACAAATCCAGGCGTCCACAGAGCGCGCAAAGGCCCGGAAGGAGGCGGATTAGCCGATGGATCGACGCGCCTTTCTGGGGGGCGTTGGGAGCGGCCTGGCGCTCGCGCCGCTGGGGCCCCTCCTCGCCCGGGCCGGCGACGCCGTCGCCGCGCCCGACATCCGGGCCCTCTTCGACTCGGACCGCGAGGACGTGCTCGCCCTGGCGGAGCGGGTCTTCGCGAAATGCCTCCTCGAGAAGATCCAGCCGCCGGTCGAGCCGCTCAAACGCACCTGGGTCGTCCCGGGCGGCCCCTACTACAAGGGCCAGTGGATCTGGGACACCATGTTCGTGGTCGACCTGCTGAGCCTCCTGCCCGGCACGAAGCCGGTCATCCGCGACATCTTCCAGAACTACTGGGACTTCCAGGAGCGGTGGAACCGCGAGAAGCCCGGTTACGCGCAGGACATGGTGACCGTCGCGATCAAGACCGCCCCGCAGGAGGTCCGGCCCTTTTCGCAGATCCCGATCTTGGCCTGGGGCGTGGAACGGGTCTTCCGGCGCAACGGCGACCGGGAGCTGGTGGACCAATGCCTCGGCCGGCTCGAGCGCTTCCACGAGTGGTACTGGCGCGAGCGGGATGTCACCGGCACCGGCCTGGTCGCGGTCGGCTCCTACAGCGGGAAGATCCAGCACGCGCGATGGGAGACGTTCGACTACGAGTGCAACATGGACGACCTGAAACTGACGCCCCACCCCACGCGCCAGGGGCCGGACGAAGGCGCCTGGTACGGCGACCTGTGCGTGACGGGCAACACGGCCTACCTTGTCCTGGGCGAGCGGAGTCTCGCCCGGCTGGCGGCGATCGCCGGCGACCGGGCGATGGCCGCGCGGCGGCAGGCGCGGATCGACAAGGCCGTCCGGGCGATGCGCGACCACATGTGGGACGAGGCGGCCGGCACCTTTCTCTCCGTCAAGCGCGACACGCTCGAGAAGGTCCCGGTGGCGACCATCGGCAGCTGGATCCCGCTGGCGGCGGGTGTCCCCACCGACGCGATGGCCCGGCGCATGGCCGGGGTGCTGGCCTCGCCGGCCTGGCAGACGCCGCTCCCCGTGCCGACCGTCGACCGAACCGACCCGCGGTGGAAATCCAGCGCCTTCTGGCGCGGCGACGTCTGGCCGTCGACCAACTACCAGATCGCCGGCGGCCTGGCCGCGTACGGGCACGCGGACCTCGCGGCCGACATCGCCGACAAGACCGTCGCCAACGCGATCCGGAACGGCATCAACGAGCACTACGACTCCGTTTCCGGGAAGCCGCTCGGCGTCCCCGACTACTGCATGAGCTGCACGCTCGTGACCCTGATGCTCGACGGGCTCACCCGGCGGCACGCCTTGAAACGGCGTGGCGAATAGCTTGAACGCACGGGGAGACCGGGGGGCGGACCCGGAGCGGTTGCGGAGAAGGAACGACGGAAGCCCCGTTCCCGCGGGCGATCCGCGCCATCGATTGCACCCTTCAAGCCGGCCGCAGGCTCCCCTTTTCCGGCTCGACCCCCCTGTCGCATATCTGCATTATATTGACGCATTACAGGGATCTCCGGATCTTGAGGGATCCGGGGGGGGGCGGTAGACTCGAAGGCCGGGGCGGTGCGGAACGCGACGCGGACGGCTCCGGGGGGCTTTCCCTTCCTCTATCTGGCGCAATCGGGCTTCGCCCCGCATCCCTTGCGGGAAGTCAGGCCACCGGGGCGTCTGGTCGAGTCGCCCGGATCGCGAGCGACGCGGATCCGCGCTCGGCGACATGCTTCGCGAATTCGGCCACGTGGCGGCTATGGATCTCCCGTGCGGCATCACGCACCAGGGGCCGGCCGAAAAGGGCGCGTACCCGAACCGGGCCGGATCCCCGGCGTGGAACCCGATGGACCCCATGAAAGGAAGCACCATGACGACGCGAAACCGCATCCGGCCCGTCTTTCTGGCCCTCGCCGCCCTGGCGGCGGCCCTCCCCGCCCTCCCCGCCGCCGCGCGGGAGGTCCCGGCCGAGCTGCCCCGCTGGGACGGCAAGCCGGCGGACCTGAGCCAGCCCGTCCAGGTCTTCAT
>CAYUME010000457.1:0-4659 GCA_964445475.1 uncultured Planctomycetia bacterium | reverse complement strand
GGGGAAGGAGGCGGAGCTCTTCTCCACCCCGGAGGAGTTCGTCGAGAAGGCGCGGTTCTACGCGGCGCACGACGACGCCCGGCGGCGAATCGCGGAGGCCGGCCGGCGACGGGCGGAGGTCTCCGACTACGACATACTTTCGCGCATGCGCCAGTGGCTTGACGATGTCGCCAACTGGCGCAAGGAATGGCGGGACTCCTGATCCGACCGGCATGCCGGTCCTCGGTTCTCGAAGAGGACCGATCCTCGCTCTTACGGGACAAGAACCATGACAGTTCGCGAAATCGTCCGGCGTTCCCTGAGTACCCTGGGGCGTTTCTACCCGCTGCCCAGCGGACAACATCGTCTGGGCTGCACGAGGATTGTCTTGTGGGCGTGCGACGGCGTGACGCTGGCGGAGGCGGGAAGGAAGGGCGTTGATCTCATCTACACGGATCTGACAGACGCCGATGGCCGTAGCCCGCATCTGTTCGGCTTCAACGATGGAAAGATCCGGGATATTCTCCGGAGGCTCGTTCGTCCCAATGACACGGTCCTTGATATCGGCGCGAGCTACGGGGGATTCTCGATTCTCGCGGCCCGGCTGGTCGGACCTCGCGGCCGGGTTCACGCGTTCGAGCCCCAGTGCCGGCAGGCGGGGCTCCTCCAGCGCTCTGCGTCCGCCAATGGCTTTTCGCAGCTCTCGGTGCATCCCGTCGCCCTGTCAGATACGGAGGGCACGTTTCCCATGTATGTGTCCGGTCCGAACACGGGGCTCACATCCTTCACGCATCCAGGCCCCGGCCACCCCCGCTCGGTCATTCAGGTTCGAGCCGTGCGCGGCGATGATTACTTCCGGGATCTTGGCCTGGCGCCCGTCCGCCTGATCAAGATCGATGCGGAAAAGCACGAAGATCCCATCTTTCGAGGCGCGCGCGTTTTTCTGGAACGATTCCCGCCCGATTACATCCTGTTCGAGTACTGCGAGCCCGCCCATCATTTCTGGCAATCACCCCTGGTCCGCCGCCTCCAGACCCTGGGTTATGACCGACTCTTCGAAGTGCCCCGTAGGCTCTTGTGCACGCGGGCACGATTGATGCGCCCCGATATAGAGCCTCATGTGCTCTCCGAGAATTTTGTGGCCCAACATGAAAAATTAAAAGAGTCGCTACTCCCCCTTTGAAACTTGTTGCGATTGGCAACGGGTGGTCGGATAGTCAGAAAAAGACGCCATCAACTCACATTTGCACGTATCCTCCGGTCCACGTTCGAGCTCGGCCCTCTCTTCGTACGTTGACCGCAATTCGTGGCGATCGGCAACCCATTCAAACGTAACATGTTGCGACTCTCGACATTCTGCTCGCCTTGCCTGATTTCCCTTGGATCCCATTCGAGGCGCTGCTAAAATAAAGGTGTATTAGTCATGGGGAGCGGGGAATAGCGGGCTTTTGCCGGGATCCCGGATGAAGCCATCGTCGCCACGACAACCCGTTCCCCGCACCGACGCGGACCAGCCGAACCTCGAGACGCCCCTCCCGAGGCCCGCCGTCCGCGCCGCTCTTCCCCGCGTCGCCGTCGTCTGCGGCGAGCTCCACCTCGCCTACGGTGGGCCCGCCCAGGTCGTCCGCCGCCATTTCGCAGCCCTCCGCAACCGGGCCGACGTGACGATCTACGGCGCGGCCGAGCCGGCCCACATGGCCGACATCGTCCGCGACCTCCCCGGCGCCCGGCTCTTCCCCGCCGCGCGCCCCCGCCGCTGGTTCCGCGGGCGCGGCCTCCGCCAGGCCCTCGAGCGCGACGCCGCCGGGTTCGACGTCGTCCACGCCCACATGTTCTGGGAGCACGGCGTCTGGGCCGCGTGGCGCGCCGCCCGGGCCGCCGGCAAGCCCCTCGTCGTCACCCCCCACGGCGCCGTCTCCGACCCCTGGCGCCTCCGGGGCCTCCACAAGACCCTCTACGGCCGCCTCGTCGCCTCCCGCATCCTCGGCGACGTCGCCGCCCTCCACGTCTTCACCCGCCACGAGGCCGAGGCCTTCCGCCGCTACGGCTACCCGGGCCGCATCGAGGTGATCCCCAACGGCCTGCCCGCCGCCGAGTTCGCGAAGGAGGCCGACCGCCGCACGGCGCTCGACACCTGGCCCGCCCTGCGCGGCCGCCGCGTGATGCTCTACCTCGGCCGCCTCTGGCACGAGAAGGGCCTCGACCTCCTCCCCGCCGCCTGGGCCGCCGCCCGCCAGGCCGACTCCGACTGGATCCTCGCCCTCGCCGGCCCCGACTTCCGCGGCTGGCAGTCCGCCCTCGAGAGCGCCATCGGGAGGCTGGACATCGGGGAGCACGTCCTCCTGACCGGCGCGGTCCGCGGCCCGCTCAAGGACTCCCTCCTGGCCGTCGCCGACTGCGTCGTTCTCCCCTCCCACGGCGAGGGCTTCAGCATGACGCTGCTGGAGGCGATGGCGGCCGGTCGACCGACCCTTTTCACCGAGCCCTGCCGGTTGCCGGAGCTTTCGGAGGCCGGCGGCGGGTGGTGCGTCGAGGACACGAAGGACGGCCTGGTGAACGGCCTGCGGGGGGTGATGGGGATGGGGGTGACGGAGCTGAGAGCCACGGGCGCCAAGGCCCGCGTCCTCGGCCGCGAGCACTTCACGATGGAGGCCGTCGCCAACCGTCTCGTCGCGCTCTACCGGGAGCTCGGGAAGGTCTAGCGGGGTGGGGTTTGTAGTGAGGCACGAAGCGGAGCGGAGTGCCTCCTGCGCTCCGACGGCGTCGTTCACAGAGCAACGAGCGCGACTCCGCTTCGCTTCGTCGCGCACTACCAACTCTACCCCGCCACCCTCGACGGGGTGGCTTGTAGTGAGGAGCGAATCGACTCTTCCGCCGAAGCCTCACCCGCCTTCACACGAGGCAAAGCGGGCGGCAACCTGTTCAGGCTGTCCCCGCGTCCGTCCCCGACTTCGTCTCCGTCAGGCTTCCCCCGCCCCCGTTCCCCTCCCCGCCGTTCCCGTTCGCCCACCCCGTGTCCGTCTTCCCCAGCTCCCGCTTCAGCCGCCGGTCCAGCAGCTGCCGCCGCGCCCGGTGGGCCACGCGCTCGGCCAGGACGATCAGGCTGAGGATCGCCAGCGTCTGGATCGTCACCACCAGCCCCTCCTTGAGCGTCGCCTTCACCAGCGAGACCGCGCTCAGGCCGGCCGCGAACGCCACCACGCAGACGAAGATCACCACCTCCCGCGGCGAGAACCCCAGCCGCCGCAGCCGGTAGTGGAAGTGGCTCTGGTCCCCCATCGCCACGTTCCGGCGCAGCGAGAGGCGGATCAGCACCGTCGACGTTGTGTCGTAGATCGGCACCGCCAGGATGAAGATGGGCGTCAGGAGCGGCACCAGCCAGTTCGCCTCGCTGGCGTAGTACGAGACCCGCAGCGTCGAGGCCGCCAGCAGGAAGCCGATCAGCAGGCTCCCGGAGCTGCCGAGGAAGACCCGCGCCGGGCCCTTCCGGAAGTTGTAGCGCAGGAACCCGAGCAGCAGGCCCGCCTGGGCCGCCAGGAATCCCGTCACCGCCGGCTGGTTCCCCACCGCCGCCGCGATCACCCAGAGGGGCAGCGTCGCCATAAGGGCCACCCCGGCGGAGAGGCCGTCCAGGCCGTCCAGGAAGTTGAAGGCGTTGGTGATCCCGACGATCCAGACGATGCCGATCAGTCCCGCCAGCCACACCGGCATGAACCCCAGGTTCGGCCGGAGTCCCGCGACGACGAGCGCCGAGGCGATGACGACCTGACCCAGGAGCCGGCTGCGGACGGACATGCCCTTGAGGTCGTCGGCCAGCCCCAGGAGGAACATGGCCGCCGCCCCGGCGTAGAGGGGGAGGACGAGGCCGACCAGGGAGGGGGCGCCGGCAAGCCACGTGCGGAGCGGGTCGCGGAGCTGCCCGATCCGCGCGTTCGTGTGGAAGAGGACGCCGGCGAGGAGGTGCCCCCAGAGGACGAGGGTCAGGGCGCCGAAGATCGCCCAGCCGCCGGTGAGGGGCGTGGGGGCCTTGTGGACCTTGCGCCCGCCGTTGTCGGGGTGGTCGAGCACGCCCCACCGGTGGCCCAGGGCGATGCAGACCGGCGCCAGGAGGCCGATGGCGAGGAGCGAGGCGAGGAAGAGATAGGCCGACAGCAACTGCGACATGAATGCCCCCCCAGCCAGAAGATGCATTTTAGCGGGAGCGGGAAGGGGATGCAAGGTGACGCCAAGATGACGGGAACGTCAGCCTCGCGCGCGCCCCTGAACGGGGCCAGCGCATCGGTCCGGGTCGGGGATCCGCCTTCGCCCTTTCAGGGCTTCGGCGGACGAGCCAGCCCCGCCCCTCGGGCGACCGGACCGGGCCCAGGGTAGGGGCGGGGCTTGCTTGCCCGCCGAAGCCGGAGCGAAGGCGGGTCCCCGTCCCGGAGCCGTTCCCCCCCCCGGTCCGTTCACGGAGGGGCGTTCCTCATGGGGCAGAGAGTAGAGGCGAGGGCGAGAGGCGAGTTAAGAAAAGAGAGAGTAGAGGCCAGAGGCGAGACGACCCCGCCACCGGTCTCGCGTCTCGCGGCGTCCAGTGACCTCGGAGATCAACTAAATTAACTCAAGCCCGTGCCGGAAGCGGCCGACGATTTCCCGGCGGAGGGCTTGGGGTTTTGACGGAAGGGGGTCTTCCCCGATCCC
>CAYUME010000456.1:0-4668 GCA_964445475.1 uncultured Planctomycetia bacterium | reverse complement strand
CTCCTGTGGGGATTCGCGCCGAGGATACACCGGGCCTCGGGAGAATTCAAGCGGAGCGTCGGTCAATCCACGACCGTCACGGTCTTGGTCACGGTGCTCGAGTTCGAATCCGACTTGACCGTCAGCGTGATGGTATAGACGCCGGCCCTGGCGTACTTGCGGACGGGGAACCGGATCATGCTCGTCCCGCCGTCCCCGAAGCTCCACGACCACGAGTCCGGAGTGCCCACGGACGTGTCCGCGAAGATGACCGCCTCCCCGGCGGCAGGCTCCGCCGGCGTGAAAGCGAAGTCCGCGACCAGCGCGTCCGCGGGCGCCACCTCGACGACCTCCGCGGCCGTGTCCGATCCGGAGGCGTTCGTCACCGTCAGGACCACGTGGAAGGAGCCGGCTTTCCCGAAGGCGTGCCGCGCCTCCTTGCCCGCGCCGGTCGTCCCGTCGGCGAAATCCCAGCTCCAAGATGCGACGTCCCCCTCGGACTCGTCCGTGAAGAGAACGGACTGTCCCGCCACCGGCGACGTCGGCCTGAAGCCGAACGATGCGACCGGTCGGGGAGGCCCGGCGACGACCGGCACCCGGAGCGGCCCCTTCGACACGACGCTCACGGTCCTTCGGACCTCTTTCGTTCCGAATCTGCCGGTCGAGCTCAAGGTCACGACGTAAGCCCCTTCTTCCCGGAAGGCGTACTTCGGCTCCTTGGCCGTGCTCGTGCTCCCGTCCCCGAAATCCCACAGCCGCGCGGTGGGCTCTCCGTCGGTCGTGTCGGCGAATTGGACGAGCTCGCCCGGCCCGGGCGTCTCCGGGCTGAAGACGAACGAGGCCGCTTTGACGACGGGCATGACCGTGACCGTCCGGGTCGCCTTCTTGGAACGCGTCCCGTCCCCGACGACCAGAACGACCCTCTTGGGGCCCCGGATCAGGAACGCGTGGGAGGGATTCTGCTCCGTGCTCGAAGTACCGTCCCCGAAATCCCATCGCCAGGACGTCGGGCTTCCCTTCGAAGGGTCCGTGAACCGGACCGCCTCTCCAACCGTCGGATATCTCGGACTATGGGCGAAACCCGCCTTGAGGTCGGCCCCAGCGGCCTGTGCCGCCGTGGCTGCCGATAGAGAAAACAGGACGGCCAACAGGCTACCCAATACGGGCCGCGCCACGGCCCTCGGTTTCCCGTTATGTTGAAGGAAGCTCATTCTCCTGTGCAGGACGCGCGCCGCCGTTCTTTCCGACAAAGGCTTATGGTCCGTGTCCCGTCTAGGATACAATGGGCCCCGGCCGTTTTCAAGCACACAGATTTTTCAATTTCGACCCCAAAAACATCGAAAAAAGCCCTGAAAATGCCCCCAATTGGCGCGTAACAGACTGATAACATTAGAGTCGCTGAGGTCCGACCCCAAGATAAAACCCCAAGATAAACCATGATAATTGATAAAGGCCCGAATGTCGCATACAATGGCCGGCGGTGAGAACAACGCGCGGAACGAACCTGAAAAAGCTCCGGGCCGGGGACCGCGTGACCGTCCGAGGCTTCACGGACATCGCCTCGACCCTCGACTCGTCAGGGGCGCTCGAGGGCCTGCCGTTCCTCCCCGAGATGGCGAAATTCTGCGGCCGGACCTTCACCGTCCGCCGCCGAGTCGACAAGCTGATCCAGGAAGGCGTCGGGTCCAGCATGCGGCGCATCAAGGACGTCGTGCTCCTCGACGGAACGGTCTGCGACGGCCGGGCCCACGGCGACTGCCGGCGCGCCTGTTTCCCTCTCTGGAAGACGGCCTGGCTGGCCTCGGCTTCGCTCCAACCCTCAACGGAGGAGAGCCCGGATCCCGCGGCGGCCGCCCTCTCCCAAAAGACCTGCCAGGTCACCGAGCTCCTGAAAGCCACGAAGCCCCTGCCGCTCTGGCACCCCCTCCGCCACTACCTGGATCTCTCCGCACGGACCTACTCGCCCCGGGAGTATCTCGCCTACATCACTCGCGGGATCCATAAAAGAATCCTCAAAAGAGCGCTCGGAAGGCTCTCTCGTAAGAAACCATCACCTCGGCCCCCCGCACCCCCCGAGCCCCTCGACCTGAGTCCCGGCGACCTCGTGGAAGTGAGGTCCCGTGACGAGATCCGGGCCACCCTCGACGCCGACGGCCGATGCAAGGGGCTTTACTTCATGCCCGCCATGTGGGCGCTCTGCGGCCGGCGCCTGAGAGTCCTTCAGCGGGTCGACCGCATGATGAGCGAAAAAACGGGCGAGATGCGCTCCCTCAACCGCACCGCCATCCTCGAAGGCGTGACCTGTGACGGCAAGGCCCACGGCGGCTGCCAGCGCGGCTGTTACGTCTTCTGGAAGGACGCCTGGCTGAAGCGGATCGAGCGAGAACCCTGGTAAGCAGGCGGGAAAACTCAAGGATTTGGCTTCAGATCCGCGCCCATCACTCGACCTCTGCCGGTCGCGATATGACGGGCTACGTCTCTGACCGGGGCCACCCAAAAATCGTGCCCGATGAGGTGATCCAAGATCGCGCGATGGACCGAACGGCTCGTTCGTATCCTCCACCCTCCGATGCTGTGAAACATCAGGACCGTCCAGCCTCCCGTCCGGAGGGCCGCGTCGCACCAGGCTATGATCTCGGAAAGCTTGGGGCGGTTGCACATGAAGCTGCGTATCCGCAATAAATCGAGATCGTCCGGATCATTGGGTCCGCCTCCCCCGACACGAGCGGCAAAATGATGCCTCCGAATGGCCGCATCGTAGGCACTTTCGTCAGGCGGGTTGCCTATGGCCGTCGCGCAGCACGGGTGCGCGTACGTCCGCCAAGGGTCGCTGCCGACCCGATCGTTCAGCCAGCCGGCCGCCTCCTCGATCTCCGCTGCTATTCTTTCCGGCGTCCAGCTTTCCAGCCGGAGCTCCGGCGGCAGCCACCTGGGAGATTTGGGATAGGCATCCGCCCGACATGGGTGCCTGACGGAATGGCTTCCTATCTCATGACCTTGTTCGAAGGCTCTGCGCCAACGGTCCGCTCTTCCCTGCACGCAGCGCTTGCCGGTCGTCAGGTAGAATGTTCCGCGGAGACCGCGAGCATTCAAGTCGGGCACGGCCCGAATAAGGCTGTCGGGCAAACCGTCGTCATAGGTCAAACTGACGGCAGCCCGGGCTTGATTGGGCCATCGCATGGAGATCGTTCCGTCTACGGGTCAATCAATCTTCTTTGGAATAATTGTAATATTGCCGGGCGTAATAGCCGTCCTGTTCGACCAGGTCGACGCCGTTCAGGATAACCCCGAGGCATTTGATCTTGTGGGCGTCGAGCTTATGTCTGGCCTGCTTGATGGCCTGGATCGGCGTTTGCCCGCCCCGGGCGACCAGGATGATCGCGTCGGCCATCGGCCCCATGGCCAGAGCGTCCGATACCGCGAGAAGCGGCGGGGTGTCGAACAGGATGAAATCGAAGTTCTTCTTGAGATAGGCGACGAGCAGATCCATCTTCTCCGAAGTGAGGAGTTCGATCGGATTGGCCGGCAGAGGCCCGCTCGTGACCAGATGCAGGTTCGGTACGCTCGTCGGCTTGACGATGTCCGCCGGCTCGATGTGGGAGCTGAGGAACCGGCTCAGCCCCGGCCCGCTCCCCCCGTTGAAGATCCGGTTCTGCCTGGGCTTGCGAAGATCCGAGTCGACGATGACGACCCGGCGGCTCGCCTCGGCCAGCGTGACGCCCAGGTTCGAGACCGTCGAGGACTTGCCCTCTTTGGCCAGCGGACTTGTGAACAGGATCGTCTTGATCTTGCCGGGCGGCGAGGACACGAGCAGGGTCGTCCGGATGGAGCGGTAGCTCTCCGCCTGAATCGACTGGGGCTCACGCATGGTGATGAGCTCGATCTCGTCCGCGCCCGGCCCGTTCCCGCCGTTCGGCTGATCCGGGGTAAACCCATGAGAGTCCGGGAACCCGCAGCCGCGCGGCCGCTTCGCTCTCGAGGACTTGGGCGGTTTCCTGTCCTCCCTCCCCTTGAGCATGCCGGCGATCTTGACGAATTCCGCCTTCGGGCCTTTCGGCCGGGTTTCAGCCTCGAAGGCCGGAATGGAACCCAGCGTGGGGACGCCGATGGCGTTCGAGATGTCCTTTGACGTCTTGACCGTGTTGTTCAAGAACTCGAGTCCGAGCGCCAAGCCGATCCCGCCTGCGAGCCCGACAAGGATGCTCAACAGCACGTTCTTTTTCTTGTCCGGGAATGCCGGTTTCAGCGGATAGTCCGCCTTGTCGACGACCCAGACGTTGAGGGCCTCGAGGCCCTTGAGGCTCGCTGAGACGTCGGTCTCGCTCTGCCGCCGGGACAGGGTTTCGAGAAGCGCCTTCCGGTTGTCCAGTTCGACCCGCAGGCTGTTGTAAACGACGGAGTTGCTGCTGGCCTTATAGGCCTCGTTCTTTTGGTCATCGAGCAATCTTTGCAGAGATTGCTCCTTTCGGAGGGCCGCCTGATAGTCCGTGTAAGCGTTCCGGATGAGGTTCTGGGTCTCGTTCTGGAGGGCTTCCGTGGCTGAGTCGAGCTCCGCCTTCAGGCGCTGCATCTCGGGATACTCGGGACTGACCCGGGCCAGCCTCGTGGCGTACTGGCGGCTCAGCGTGATGTACTGTTCGCGCAGGCGCTGGATGAGGCTGTTCTCCGGGACGTTGGGAATCTCGCCTA
>CAYUME010000455.1:0-4670 GCA_964445475.1 uncultured Planctomycetia bacterium | reverse complement strand
GGCGTCGACGGTATCCGGCCGGAAGACGCGTCCGGGAGCGACGATCCGGAGTGGCGGCTTCGTCTTCTGCATCGTCCGGATCTGGACCGGCGAGGTGTGGCTCCGGAGCAGATGCTGCGCGTCGAGGTAGTAGGTGTCCCACTGGTCGTGGGCCGGGTGCTCGAGGGGGATGTTCAAGGCCTCGAAGTTGTACCACTCGGTCTCGATCTCCGGGCCACGGGCGACCTCGAACCCGAGCTTTTCAAAGACGCGGAGGATCGTGTCGAGGGTCGCGTAGATGGGGTGCCGTCCGCCGAGGCGGGGGACCCGTCCGGGCAGGGTGAAATCGAAGCGGGGGCCCTTCGGTGCCGGAGCGGACGCGGGCGCCGCGGCGAGCGCCTTTCTGCGGGCGGCGAGGGCGGATTCCAGGTCGGCCTTGAGTCGGTTGACGGCGGTTCCCGCCGGTCCACGCTGGTCGGCCGGGAGCGCGGCGAGATCCTTGAAGAGACCCCGGAGGCGTCCCTGCCGGCCGAGGACGTCGCGCTCGGTCTTGTCGAGGGTTTCGGAGGAGGCGGCTTCCGCGATCGCCTTGCGGGTCTCGGCGTCGAGGGACCGGATCCGGTCGAGGAGATCGCTCATTGTGAAAACGGGGCGACACACGGGTCGCCCCGGCTCCTGTTCCCGACGTTCCCTTCGGCCTACGCGCCGAGGGATTTCTTGGAGAGGGCTACGAGCTCGTCGAACGCCTTCCGGTCGTGGATGGCGAGCTCGGAGAGCATCTTCCGGTCGAGGGCGATGCCGGCGCGCCGGAGGCCGTTGATGAACCGGCTGTACGCGAGGCCGGAGCCGTCGAGGGCGGCGCCGATGCGCACGATCCAGAGGCGGCGGAAGTCGCGCTTGCGCAGGCGACGGCCGACGAAGGCGTAGACGCGGCCGCGGCGAACGGTCTCCAGGGCCAGCTTGAGCTGGCGATGGCGGCCGCCGCGCTGTCCGCGAGCGGCCTTCATGACCTTGTTCCGGCGCTGGCGTCTGGGGACGGCGCTGCGGGCTCTCACGTGTTCTCCTTCGTCATGTCACGGGATCCGGGTCGCGACGGGACGGATGGCGCGTCTCACGCGGGGGTTCCGGCGGCGGGCTTCGGGGGCGGCGGA
Source organism: uncultured Planctomycetia bacterium (assembly GCA_964445475.1). Lineage (GTDB taxonomy): Bacteria > Planctomycetota > MHYJ01 > CAYUME01 > CAYUME01 > CAYUME01. Next base: position 3,540 of record CAYUME010000455.1, on the reverse strand, counting down.
TTCGGCGCCGCGATCCCTTCCCGGCCGGAGAGGCGCTGGATGATTCTCATGTTGAACGTGTGCAGATGCCCGGGACGCCGCAGGTGGCGCCGGCGCTTGGCGCTCTTCGAGGAGAGCAGGTGGCTCTTGCCTCCGCGGGAATAGAGGACCTTGCCGCGTGCCGACACGCGAAACCGCTTCAGGACCGCCTTGTTCGTCTTCATTTTCGGCATGTGCGAGCTCCCCTTCGTTCCGGTGTCATTGTGCCGCTCAGGCCGGCGCTTGCTGCGGCGGATGCTTGGGCGCCAGCATCAGCGTCAGTCGGGGACCTTCCGAGGAGACCCCCTTTTCCACCTTGCTCACGTCCTCCAGATCCTTGATGAACCGGGCGAGAACAGCGTGTCCGATCTCGCGGTGGACGACCTCGCGTCCCTTGAAGAACATGTTCATCTGGACCTTGTCGCCCTTGGAGAGAAACTCCCGGGCGTGCTTGATCTTGGTCATGAGATCGTGATCCTCCGTGATCGGGCGGAGGCGGATCTCCTTCAGCTGCTGCTTGTGCTGCTTGCGCTTGGCCTGGTGGCTCCTCTTCTTCATCTGGTACTTGAACTTGCCGTAGTTGAGGAGCTTGCAAACCGGCGGATTGGCTTCGGGGGCCACTTCGACGAGGTCGTAGCCGCGTTCCTGTGCCATCCGGCGCGCATCCTCGGTGGCAATCAATCCCACCTGATTGCCGGCTTCGTCGATCAGGCGGACCTGGCGGATGCGGATCTGCTCGTTGAGCCGAAAATCACCCTTGATGTCGAGTCCTCCTATAGGCACGACGCAGGCGATTCGGGCCCGGGAGACGTCTCCCGGGTCAGATCCAAGGGCGGCTATATTAGGGAAAAGCCCCTGACAGGTCAAGTACGAACGCCGCCCGAACCTCTTGTCCCGGCGTCGCGGCCCAGCCGGTCGAGGAACGCCTCCAGCGTCATCGTGCCCAGGTCCGTTCCCGTCCGCTCGCGGACGGAGACGGTGCCGGCCTCGGCTTCACGCGATCCCACCACCGCCATGTAGGGGACTTTCTGGAGGGTCGCCTGGCGGATCTTGTAGCTGATCCGCTCGTTGTCGCGGCAGACCTCGACCCGGTACCCCTTCCCCTTCAAGGCGCTGCCGACCGCCTCGGCCCGCGACAATTCCTTCTCGGTGATGGGGATGACGGACACCTGGACCGGGGCGAGCCAGAGCGGGAAGGCGCCCCCGTAGTGCTCGATGAGAACGCCGAAGAAGCGCTCCAGGGATCCCATGATGGCCCGGTGGACCATGAAGGGGCGGTGTGCATGTCCGTCCGACCCGCGGTACTCGATGTCGAAGCGGACCGGGAGGTTGAAGTCGAACTGGATGGTCGAGCACTGCCACTCCCGGCCGATGGCATCCTTGATCTTGACGTCAATCTTCGGGCCGTAAAAGGCTCCGCCGCCGGGATCGACGTCGTACGGGTATCCGGTCTTGTCCAGGGCGGCGCGCAGGCTCACGATGGCCCGATCCCATTCCTCCGGGGTCCCGATGTGCTTGTCGGGCCGCGTCGAGAGGAAGATGTGGTAGCCCGTGAACCCGAATTGGCCGAGGAACTCGACCATCAGGCGGAACACGCCGAGGATCTCCGACTCGAGCTGGTCGGGGCTGCAGAAGATGTGCGCGTCGTCCTGCGTGAAGCCCCGCACGCGCTTCAGGCCGTGCAGCTCGCCGCTCTGCTCGTAGCGATAGACGGTCCCCAGCTCGGCCATCCGGATCGGGAGGTCCCGGTAGGACCGCAACCGGGACTTGTAGATCAGGATGTGACCGGGGCAGTTCATCGGCTTGACGCGGTAGGGGCGGCCATCGATGTCCATCGGCGAGTAGAGCATCTCGCTGAACTTCTCGAGGTGGCCGCTGGTCTTGTAGATCGCCTCGCTGGCGATGTGGGGGGTGTAGACGAACTCGTACCCTTCTCGGCGGTGGAGGTCGCGCCAGTAGTCCTCGACGATCGACCGGATCCGCCCGCCGTTCGGGTGCCAGTGGATGAGTCCGCCGCCCACGGAGTCCGGATGGACGCTGAAGAGGTCGAGGTCGACGCCGATCCTCCGGTGGTCGCGTTTTTCCGCCTCCTCGCGCGCCTTGAGGAAGGCCTCCAGGTCCTCCGGCTTGAAGAAGGCGACGCCGTAGATGCGCTGAAGCATCGGCCGGTTGGCGTCGCCCTTGTAGTAGGCGCCCGTGACGTTCAGCAGCTTGAAGGCGCGGATGCGGCCTGTCGAGGGAACATGCGGGCCGGCGCAGAGATCGGTGAAATCGCCGTCCCGGTAGAAGGAGATCGGTGCGGCGGGTGGCAGCTCCTGGATCAGGTCCGTCTTGAAGGCCTGTTTCTCGTCGGCCGCCCACCGCAGGGCCTCGTCGCGAGGCCTCTCGAATCGCTCGAACGGGACGTTCTCCTTCACGATCGAGGCCATCTCCGCCTCGATCCGCGGCAGGTCCTCGGGGCGGAAGGCGCTGCCGATATCGATGTCGTAGTAGAATCCGTTCTCGATGGACGGCCCGACCCAGAAGCGGGCGTCCGGGTAGAGACGCCGCACGGCCCCCGCCATGACGTGGGCGGCGCTGTGGCGCAGCACCTCAAGCGCCTCCGGTTTCTGCTCCGTGATGATGGCCAGCTGCACCTCCCCCGCCAACGGACGCGACAGGTCGACGACCGTGCCATCCACGCGGGCGGCAACCGCGTCCCGGGCCAGGCGCTGGCCGATCGAGCGGGCGACCTCCAGGGGGGTTACGCCATCAGGGAACTCGCGCCTGCTGCCGTCGGGGAGGACGATGACTGCCATGGGGCGGCTCCTTTCCGCGGGCCTGGCCGTACGGGGGCCGCTGCGGAGGACAAACTGTATCGAGGCCCCGGCGCGGAGTCAAGCGGGACGCCGCCGCGACCCCGGCAGGGGGACTGGAGGGCTCGCGGGTCCCGCCGGGTCGTTCAGGCGGGAGGACCCGGGGGGGGCGCCGGCGGTTTGGCCTGCGCCGCCGGCGCGGGGGGCGGTACGACCCGGAGGAGGAGATCCCTCAGCTGCTTCTCGTCGATGGGGGACGGGGCCCCGTTCATCAGATCCTGGCCCTTTTGCGTCTTCGGGTAGGCGACGACCTCTCGGATCGACTCCGCGCCGGCGAGGAGCGCCACGACGCGGTCGAGCCCGAGGGCGATGCCGCCGTGCGGGGGCGCCCCGTATTGCAGGGCCTCGAGCAGGAAGCTGAACTTCTCCTTCGCCTGCTCGTCGGAGATCCCGAGGAGCCGGAAGACGCGCGACTGGATCTCGCGGCGGTGGATTCGGATGCTGCCCCCGCCGATCTCGTTCCCGTTGAGGATGATATCGTAGGCGCGGGCGCGGATGGACCCGGGGTCGCTCTCGAGCTTGTCGAGATCGTCCGGGTGGGGCGGGGTGAACGGGTGGTGCCGTGCGACGATCTGCTTCTCCTCGGCGTTGTACTCGAAGAGGGGGAAGTCGACCACCCAGAGCATCCGCCAGTCGCCGGGCTTCGCGAGCTTCAGCCGGTCGCGGA
>CAYUME010000454.1:0-4680 GCA_964445475.1 uncultured Planctomycetia bacterium | reverse complement strand
TCCTCGATCCCATGGGCGAGGAGGGCGAGGCGGGCGCCGGCGCCGAGCGGGGTCTCGGCATACTCGCGGACGATGCCCTCGAGTTCCTGGAGACCGCCGCGCTCGTTGCCCGCCAGGAGCGCCACCGCGTCCTGCAGGCGCTTGTCCCCGAGCTGGCGGAGCCTTTCGCGGGCGGCGGCGATCTGCTCGTAGCCCTTCTTCGTCTCCGCGGCGATCCGCTTGTAGATCAACAGCGCGCCGCGGTCGTCCCCTTTTTCCTCCCTGGACTTCGCCTGGGCCTGGCTCCGGTCGAGCGTCTCGATATAGCGGGCGATCTCCTCGGGGACGAAGCGGAGGAGGTCCTTGATGCTGTTCTGGCTGAGGGTGACAGCGCGTCGCCACTCGTTGCCGTAGGCGTCGAGGACCAGCACCGTGGGGGCGCCCGTGATGTTCAGGTCCTTGAAGAGCGGCTCGCCCGGCTTGAAGGGCATGCGGACGAAGACGAAGGCGTCGCGGGAAGCCCGGGCGATGTCGGGAAGGCGGAGGAAGGAGGGCGTCCCCGTCTCGACGACCGGATGGACGTAGAGCAGGACCGGTCGCTGCCGGCCCAGGGCGGATTCCAGGCTGTAACGCCACGTCGGGGTGACGGCATCGGGGTCGTCCAGGAAGCCCCGTCCCCCACCGCCCCCCCCGCCGCCGGCCGGCCCGGCGGCCACGGGGAGGGCGCCGGTGCAGAGGAGGAGCGCCAGCGTTTTCAGGGAGCTGTTCATGGACGTCTCCGTCATGGATCCGCGCAGGTTGCCTGGCGCCGATGCTATATATAACGGAAAGACGGCCGGGCTGTGACGGAATACCGGAAAATCAAGATCCCGTCGCAAGGAGGCGGGTACGAAGATCCACGAGAGTATCGTCCGGGCCTGTCCTCCGGTTACAGCCATCGACCTGTTTCTCTCTCGGGCCTGCGCTGGGCGCCGCCCGGCGGGGGACATGGCGCCCATTCGATTTCCGTGGTACACTGCACGCGCGCATTCCGCCTCGGGGGCAGACGACGCCATGATCCACATCCTGCACTGGAACGGCAGCGCGCTGGAGACGACCGGGGACGCGTCCGCCCTGCCCGTCTTCCTCTCCCGGGAGACCGGACTGACCTGGATCGACCTCGACGTCCCCACCCCGGAGGAGGCGCGAATCCTTTCCGACGTCTTCCATTTCCACCCGCTCGCCATCGAGGACTGCCTGGGGGACGTCCTCCACCCGAAGATCGACGACTACCCGGAGTACCTGTACATCGTGGTCCACGGCGTGGTGGCGGTGGACCTGGCGCAGGAGGCCTTCCGCACGGAGGAACTCGACCTCTTCCTCGGTGCCCGCTACGTGGTCACGCACCACCAGGCGCGGCGGCGGAGCGTCGAGGAGGTGCGGGAACGGGTCCGGAAGCGGCCGGAACTGATGGGGCGGGGGAGCGACTTCCTGCTCCACGACCTCCTGGATGCGGTGGTCGAGCATTACCAGCCGGCGCTGGAGCAGCTCGAGGCGGAGATCGACCGGGTGGAGGGGCGGATCTTCTCCCACCCGTCGCCGGAGACGCTGAACGACATCCTGGCCCTCAAGCGTGACGTCCTCCACCTGCGGCGGATCATCGGGCCGCAGAAGGAGGTGGTGAACCGCCTGACGCGGCGCGAGTTCCGCCTGGTCTCCGACGCGGCGGTCCCCTTCTTCCGGGACGTCCACGACCACCTGTTCCGGATGCAGGACCTGACGGAACAGTACCGGGACCTGATCACGGGGGCGATGGAGGGGTACCTGTCGGTCGTCTCGTTGCGGCTGAACGAGGTGATGAAGGCGCTGACGGCGGTCTCGACGGTGATCCTGCCGATGTCGCTGATCGCGGGAATCTACGGGATGAACTTCAAGCACATGCCCGAGACCGGCTGGCCCTGGGGATACCCGCTGGCGCTCGGGCTGATGGCGGCGCTCGGGGTCGGGCTCTTCCTGTTCTTCCGGCGGAAGAAGTGGATCTGACCGGTGTGCTCCGGACCGCACGATGCGCATCGACAGCTCATTTGTTTCCGGCGGGCGGCCGGGCCGGGATGCTGGATTGGATCGGCCGATTCCAGGCCGGCCCAAAGCGCCATCCGCAGGGGCGGCCGTTGCTGGGCGTTCTCCCGTTCCAGCCGGAAGACGGATTCCTCGAAAAGGACGTGGAAGGCGTTCAGCCGGGAATCCGAGGTGATACTGACGGGGGGGGCGCTCCCGAGGTAGGGTGCGAAGACCGGCTTGCAGGTCTCAGGCCCCCTCAGGATCTTGTCGCGTTCCAGTTGCCGGATGTCGTCGGCCGCGAGACCGGCCTTCCGGGCGGCGGCCTTCCAATCGTATCCGGCTGCGGGATCGGGAAGGGCGTCCCGCGGGGAGGCGGACGCGGCGGCGGACAGGAGGAGTCCAGGGAGGACGACTGCCGCATGGCGGGGCCGCATGCGTTTTCTCCGACCGGGCTCTATTTCCATCCCGCCGGATCCTGCCGGTAGTACCCGCGCAGGATCCCGTACAGTCCCGGGTGCTGCCTCCGCATCTCGACGGGCCGCTCGAAGAAGCACTCTGTGGCCACGGCGTAGAACTCCCCCTCGCAGGTCGCTCCGTAGCGGTCGAGGAGCGTGACCTCATCCCGCCCCGCGGCCTCGACCAGCCTCCGGTACTCCGGGCCGATCACTTTTTTCCATCGTTGGTACTTCCGCCAGGTCTCGAGCGGCGGGGTTCCGTCGAAGTCCCGGTCGATCAGGTCCAGCTGGTGGGCGAACTCGTGGAGGACGACGTTGTGCCCGTCTCCGGGGTGCCGCGCGCCCTTCAGGACGTCCTCCCAGGAGAGGAGCACGGTGCCTTCGACGTAGGCCTGGCCGAGGACGGAGTCGCCGTCGACGGACTCGAACTCGCGCGGGAAGAGCAGGATGGAGGAGACGCGGCGATAGAGGTCGACGGAGTGGCCGAGGACGAGGAGCGCGGCGTGGCCGGCGACGGTGACGCGCATCTCGTCGGTGACGCGGAGGCCGTCGCACCCTTCCCAGAATTTCTCGGCGACGAGGATCCGGAGGACGTCGCGGAGGCGTGCCCGGTCGGGCTCGGGGAGGCGGTTGTGGTCGGGGACGTTGCGGTGGAGGATCTCCATCCAGGGGGCGGGGAAGGGGGTGGCGAGGAGCCGGCGACGACGGTGGTGGCGGATCCAGGCGAAGATCATGCCGTTCGGGCCCCGGTCACGCGGTGAGTGCCATGGTTGTACAATGTAGGCAAGCCCGGCCGACACCCCGATTATAGCCGGTCAATGCAAATGGCGTGCCGAAATGACGAGTCCAGCGTAAGTGGATAGCCTGCTATGAGTTGTATTGATATGGTGCCCCTCCGGAGGCCCCGGCGGGATGTTTCGAAAAGTAACACGGGCCCCGGAGCTGTCTTTCCCGCCCCCGTTCAGAACGGGATCAGTCGTCGGAACCCGTGGGCGAGGACGACCGGGATGCGGGCCAGATTCCGGAGCATCGCCTCGATCGTGTCGGCGTCCTTCCGTCATGGACACCGCACCGGGGCGATGACCAGCTCCTCTGCGAGGCGCAGGCCTTCCGCGGGGCACGGGATCTCCTGCAGCGCGCCGGTCGCCAGGTCGCCGTCGAAAAAACGGTTCCCCGCCGGCCCGGTCCGTGTTCCGAGAAGGAACCGCTGCCCGTCGTGCGAGAACGCAACGGACGAGCGGCCCCCGGTTCCGGGAACCGCGGCGGTCAGTCCCTTCCACCCGAGAAAGGCGTGGGCGGTGTCGCAGGCCCGTCGTGCCGGGTCGTTCGAGAGCCCCGGCTCCGGCTGCCGATATTCGACCATTTCCCCCGGCAGGAGCGACGGGTCCGGCCCGGCCGGATCGGGGAGCGGATCGGGGAGCGCCGCGGGGAACGGTCCCGACCGGTCGTGGACCCACGGTCCCTGTCCGGTCGAAAACCGGATCCGGCCGTCGTCGGAGGCCTGGAAGGCGATCGTGTCGGATTCGCGCAGCGGCCGGGCCTCCCACGTCCGGTAGTCGATCGCGTAGAGTTTGGAGACGACGTCGCGCACGGGGCGTCGCACGGCGGCAGTCAGCGGGTTCCGGCTCCGGGTCGGGTCGGCGCGTATCAGGCGGTAGGTCTGGACGAGCACGAGCTCCGGGGCGGCGGCGACCGGCGCCCCGGCCCCGAGGGCCTCGTCGAATGTGTAGCGCAGCGTCAGGCCGGCATCCGGGCGGTAGGGGACGTACTCCCACGCCTTTGCGACCCAGGCCGGTGTGCCCGACGCTCCGTCGGGTTCGAGGGAGAAGACGACGAACGTCTCGGTGCCGGGCGGAAGGCGGTCGGCGGTGGACGGGGGACGGCCGGCGCGGACGGTCTCCTTCCGGAGGAGCAGGAACACGCCGGCGGCGGCGAGGCCCGCGACGAGGAGGAGGGGGGCGGCCGACCGGAACCCGATGCGCGGCGCCCGCATGAAGGGGCCCTCTAGTTCAACATCCCGCGGAAGACCTCGTGCGCCGCGCGGAGGGTCCGGCCGATGTCGGCGAACGAGTGGGCCATCGAGACGAAGAAGGCCTCGAACTGGGCCGGGGGGAGGTAGACGCCGCGGTCGAGCATGCCGCGAAAGAACCGCGCGTAGCGCTCCGTGTCGCTTCGGTTCGCCGACGCGCAGTCCGTCACCGGCCCC
>CAYUME010000453.1:0-4681 GCA_964445475.1 uncultured Planctomycetia bacterium | reverse complement strand
GCGTGCGCCCCCAGGCCCGGGATCATCCCGATCAGGTCCTTGATCGACCCCAGCTTCTGCAGCCGCTCCAGCTGGTCGAGGAAGTCCTGGAAGTCGAGCCGGTCCCGCTTCAGCTTCTCCTGGAGCCGCATCGCCGACTCGGCGTCCACCGCCTCCTTCGCCTTCTCGACCAGGGCCACGACGTCGCCCATCCCGAGGATCCGGTCGGCCATCCCCTCCGGGCGGAACTCCTCGAGCTGGTCGGGCTTCTCGCCGACGCCGACGAACTTGATGGGGACGCCGGTGACGGCCTTGACCGAGAGCGCCGCCCCGCCGCGCGCGTCGCCGTCGAGCTTCGTCAGGATCACCCCCGCCAGCGGCAGCCGCGCCGCGAATCCCTTCGCGCTCGTCACCGCGTCCTGCCCCGTCATCGCGTCGCAGACGAGGTAGACCTGCTGGGGCTTGACCGCCCCCACGACCTCCTCCACCTCCTTCATGAGCGCGTCGTCGATGTGCAGCCGCCCGGCCGTGTCGCAGATGACGACGTCCCGCCCGGCGCGCTCGGCGACGTCGACGCCGTTCCGGCAGACCTTCGAGGCCTTGTACGGGGGGGCGATGCCGAGGACGGCGGGGGGCGGCGGCTCGGCGTGGACGGGGATGTCCAGCTGCCGGCCGAGCGCCTGCAGCTGCTGGATCGCGGCGGGGCGCTGGAGGTCCGCGGCCACCAGCATCGGCCGGCGGCCGCGCTTCTTCAGCTGCAGCGCCAGCTTCGCGCACGTCGTCGTCTTCCCGCTCCCCTGCAGCCCCACCATCACGATCACGCACGCGCCCTTCGGGTTGACGGGGATCGCGGCGTCGACCGGCCCCATCAGGTCGACGAGCTCGTCGTGGACGATCTTGACGACCTGCTGGGCGGGGGAGACGCTGCGGATGACCTCCTGCCCGACTGCGCGCTTCGCGACGCGGTCGACGAAGTCCTTGACCACCGCGTAGTGGACGTCGGCGGCCAGCAGCGCCATCCGCACCTCGCGGAGCCCCTCCTGGATGTTCTTCTCCGTCAGCGCGCCCTTCCCGCTCAGCTTGCGGAAGGCGCTTTGCAGGGCCGACCCCAACGACTCGAACATGGTTTCTGGTTTCCCGTTGCGGGTTTCGGATTGAATCGGATTCCGCGCTCGCGAGGCTCGCCCCGTCGGGGGCCGCCCCGAGGCGCGATTCTACTCTGCCCGCGGAACCCTTGGCAATGGACAAGAACGGAGGGACTCCGCCCGCCCCTCCGCCCTCGAGACCCTCCGCAACAAAAAACCCCGGGAATCCGATTCTCGGGGTCCATCCCATCCGCCGCCGGGGACCCGCCCGCCCGTCGTTCCGCCTCCCCCGACCGGACACCCGAGGCTAGACAACCGAGACCCGGTTCCGCCCCTCCCGCTTCGCCGTGTACAGCGCCTCGTCCGCCCCGTGCAGCAGATCCTCCTCCCCCTTCCTCTCGGGCCGGAAGCTGGTGACGCCGACGCTGATGCTCAGGGCAAAGGGCTGGCCGGGGTCCGCGAGGTTGGCGAAGGGGTGCCCCTGGACGGCCGCGCGGAGCTGCTCGGCCTTGGCGGCGGCCCGCTCGCGCGGCGTCTCCGGCATCAGCAGCGCGAACTCGTCGCCGCCGTACCGGCAGAGGACGTCGGTGTCGCGGGTCTGGTCCCGGAGGACCTTCCCGACCTCGGCCAGCACGCGGTCCCCCTGCTTGTGCCCGTGCGTGTCGTTGATCGCCTTGAAGTGGTCGAGGTCGATCATCATGAGCGCCAGATCGCGCCCGTACCGGCGGGCGCGGTGGACCTCCTCGGCCAGCTTCACCACGAAGTGCCGCCGGTTGAAGACGCCGGTCAGCTCGTCGACGATGGACTGGACGCGAACGGCCTCGTAGAGGCGGAAGTTGTCGATGCGCAGGCCGAGGAGGTTGGCCAGGGTGACGAGGAGGTCGTGGAAGCCCTTCAGCGCCTGCGCGTTGCCGGCGAACAGGTCGACGGCCTTGGGGGCGAACTCGACGGCGAGGACGCCGAGGGTGCGGTCGCGCCCCTTGAGCGGCAGGAGGGCGCCGCGCGCCGAGATGTCGTGGCCGCCGCCCTGGAGCACGTGGACGAGGCGGTGGGCCGAGTCGAGCCGGTGCCGCCGCGTCGCCCGCGGCGGGGTGGCGTGGCGAAGCTCCAGCACGTCCCCCGTCACGAGGTAGAACTCGGCATGCGCGAAGGCCAGCCCCTGCCGCTCCGTGAGGGTCTTCCCCGCCCGCCCCAGCAGCTCCGCCTCGTCGACCACGTCGAGCAGCTGCGACATCAGGATCGGGACCTGCTTGATCTTCTCGGTCAGCGCGAAGATCCGGTTGTTCGCGTTGCCGAGGTCCTCGATCTTCTGCCAGAGCTCCTGTTCGATCCGCTTCCGCTCGGTGAGGTCGCGGATGGCGCCGATGGCCACGTCGCGTCCCCGCAGCACGATCCGCTTGACGCTGAGCTCGACCGGCTTCTTCGACCCGTCCTTGCAGACGATCCGGAGGTCGTACCGCTCGCTGCTCGGGGCCGCCCGGTCCTGCTGCCGACGCTCGTAGGTCGGCAGGCTCTCGCGCGCGATCAGCGCCGGCGCCCGCAGGGCGGGGTTCAGGAGCTCCGACCGGACGTAGCCCGTCAGCTGCTCGAAGCGCGCGTTCACCTCCACGAAGAGCTGCGAGTCGAGGTCGAGGACGAACTGGGCGTCGTTGCTGTGCTCGAAGAGGAGCCGGTACGTCTCGATGTCCTCCGGGTTGACGGAGAGAAGGGGCGGGACCGGGTTGGCCTCCGCCGGCTCGGGGACCTCCGCCCACCCCAGCTCCGCCGGCAGCACCTCCCGGTCGTCCACGTAAAGCCGCGGCCGGAGAAGAACGGCGTCCAGATGGACCGGCGCCGGGTTGCTGCCCCCGAATCCCACGTTGTCCCCGAAGGCGACGTGGGCCGTCCAGTGCGCCTTCTCGTCCTCGATGACGTTCCCCACCACCTGCGCGCGCGGGTTCATCCCGAGCCCGACCTCCGCCAGGACCGCCGCCGCCGGCCCGACCTTCTCGATCGCCGCCCGGAGGACGGGGTGCCCCGCCTCCACGATCCGCCCGTCGCGGATGACGATGCGGAAGGGCTCGGTCGCACGCCCCGCCCCGGCCAGGCTCCCGTCGACGACCACGACGCCGTTCGAGCGCCCCTCGAGCGGGGCGACCGCGACCTCGCCGGCCGGAAGGTTCCCGAACGCGCCGGGCTCGAGGAAGAACCCCGCGTCCACGCAGGGGGACCTCCCGCCGACCTCGCAGACGAGGTCGGTTCCCGCCGGGGTGACGAGCCGGATCCGCTTCGCGCCGGAGAGCAGGCCGGCCGCCTGCCGGCAGCACCGGAGGAGCGCGTCGTAGTCGATGTCCAGGAGCCGCTCGAGGCGGGCGCCGTCGACGCCCGGCATGCTGGCCATGCGGGTCCCGCGCCGGCTGGCCCTCCGCCGCGCTTCGGTGTGGGAGAGCGAGCGGGAGGTCAGGAGGAGGGCCAGGTCGGAGGCCTCGAGGGCGGCGGCCGCGGCCGGGGACGGCTCCTCGCCGTCCGCCTTCCGCACCGCCATCCCCACGAAGGAGGTCTCGACGCCCAGGCGGACGGCGGCGTCGGCGACGGCCCGGCCGAGGACCGAGAGCGGCGCGTCGGCCACCACGCAGAGGGTCTCCCCTTCACGGTGCCCGAAACAGCGTTTCAGGATCAGTTCGACGACGCGCGGGTTCATGATCTTTGTTACGAGCGAACGGGGACGGATCCCTCCAGGCCGCGAAAACGGACAGGACCGCCGCCGCCGGGACGGATCGATCACGCGGCGCCCGGGGCGAGGGGAAAGGGCGAAAGTATATACTCCCCCCGTCCGCGAGTCAAAAAAGGTCGTCGACGCGATGTTCCATTATTATAGACCCACGCCCGCACGGGACGCACCAGTCCCGTCCTTGTGGCCCATTTATTATACGCCATTGGGGCCTTCCGTGTCCCGCATTTTTTGTGGCGACCGCGACCCCCAACCTCTTGTCCCCCGGGTCGTTTAATGGTAGCGTCCACCCGCCCGGTGTCCGAGCCGTTTCCCGGACAGGCGTCCCGTCCCGTTGCCCCGGCGCGGTCGAGCCGCCTGAGGGGAAACGCAGGGGAGACTCCGGCCGGCCTCCCTACGGGCCCCGGATCTGCGTTCAGCTTCGGTCTCGTTCGCTTCACGTAGCCGTGTCCGTTGCACAGTGGCGGCCCTTTCCGCATGTCGCGATCCGTCGGGCTGGACATCACCGAAACGGCCGTGCGCGCGGTGGAGTTCGAGAGCTCCGGCCGGAGGCTCCGCCTCGTCCGGTTCGTCGAGCGGCCCATCCATCCGGCCGAGAGCCAGCCCTGGGCCGACGCCGCCGCCGAGGCCGTCGCCTCCCTCTTCGCAGAGCACCGGCTCCCCCGCGAGGGCGTCGTCGCCGCGCTCGACTCGGGCGAGATCCTCTTCCGCCTCCTCAGCCTCCCCTTCCGGACCGACGACCAGCTCCGGAAAGTCGTGAAGTTCGAGCTCGAGAGCCAGCTCCAGAACTATTCGGCGGACGACCTGATCGTCGACCACGTCGCCGTGGAACGGGACGCGAAGGGGACGCTGCTGCTGGCGGCGGCGGCGCCGAAGAAGGTCGTGCGCGCGCGGCTGGCCCTGCTCG
>CAYUME010000452.1:0-4682 GCA_964445475.1 uncultured Planctomycetia bacterium | reverse complement strand
AAACAGGGGAGACGGGCCCCTCGGACACGCGCCGTGCGGGCTCGCCCGCATTCCTGTTGCCCCGGTCCGGGCCCCCTTGTTACACTCGCTCCCGCCTCGCCGTCCCGACAAGGGGGATGATCCCATGCGCAGTGCCGCCCTGCTCCTCGCCCTCGCCTCCCTGGCCGGATGCCTGTCCACCGAGGACTACGACCGCGAGGAGGACACCTCCGACGAATCCGTCCTCACCCGCCTCCGCGAGAAGAACCAGCTGGACACCTCCCTGACAAAGCTGTCCGGCTGCAACTGCACGTCGGAGATCCAACCCCGGCTCGTCCGGGTCACGATCCTGCCGAGCCCCCAGGGACTGCCCGACGCCGACATGCTGAACCGCATGTCCGTGCGCGTCTCCGAGATCACGGGGATCCCCCCCGGCCAGCATCTCTTCGTTGCGCCTCAAGGTCGCGTCCTCTTCTCCAGCGGCGCCCCCACACGCTGAGCCCCCCGGCTCCCGGCATCGCGACGGGAGATTCGGGCCGGATAAGACGTGACGGCACGTCCTTCCCGTGATATAGAGTCCCCGGCTTCATCCGGAACCGCCCATGCCGAACACGGAATCCGTCGCGGACCGTCTCGTGAACGCCGCGCGCCTGCTGCACGAGAACGTGGAGCTGCCGAAGGTCCTCGAGCGCATCCTCGATGAGGCGATCGCAGCGCTGCACGCCGAGCGCGGCTTCTGCGTCCTCTTCACCGACGACGGGTTCGAGGTCGCCGCGGCGCGCTACCTCGACCGCGCCTCCATCGCCCGCGCGGGTCGCAAGCTGAGCCGCACGCTCCTCGACCGGCTCCGGCGGGACTGCCGGCCCCTCGTCCTCGCCGACGCCCTCGACGCCCCGGACCTGGCGGGCGCCGAGAGCATCCGCGCCCAGCAGCTCCGCTCCATCCTCGCCCTCCCGCTGTCGGTCCCGCACGGGCCCGGGTCGGACCGGGAAGGGCCGGGGGCGTCCGGAGGCAACGGGCACGACAAGGGTGCGGCCGGATGCCTGCTCGGGGCGATCGTCCTGGACAACCGGTTCCGCGAGGGGGTCTTCGGGGAGGCGGACGTCGCCTTCGCCGCGGCGTTCGGCGAGCACGCCGCGCTGGCGGTCCGCAACGCGCGACTCGTCGAGACGCTGCGCGCGCTGGCGGCCGCGCTGGAGTCGGCCAAGGCGGAAGTCGAGCGGCTGAAAGGGGCGCTCGAGGAACGCGTCGCCGCGCAGGCGGCGGAGCTCGAGCGGTCGCGCGAGCTGCTCGCCGGCCGCTATTCCTTCGGCGGGCTCCTCGGGACCAGCGAGGCCTTCGGCCGGACGGTCGCGCTCCTCCGCAAGGTGGCGGCAACCGACTTCCGCGTCCTGCTGGAGGGCGAGAGCGGCACGGGAAAGGAGCTCGCCGCGCGGGCCCTCCACGCGGAAAGCCCGCGCCGCGGCCGGCCCTTCGTCTGCCTCAACTGCGCCACCCTGCCGGAGTCCCTCCTCGCCGCCGAGCTCTTCGGGGCCGTGCGCGGCGCCTACACGGGCGCGACGGCCGACCGGGACGGACTCTTCGTCCAGGCCGACGGAGGCACGCTCTTCCTCGACGAAGTCGGCACGATGCGCTCCGAGATGCAGGAGAGCCTCCTGCGCGTCCTCCAGGAGGGCGAGGTCCGGCCGCTGGGCGGGACGCGCGCGAGGACGGTCGACGTCCGGGTGCTCGCCGCCTCGAACGTCCCCCTGGACCGCCTCGCGGCGGAGGGGCGGTTCCGCCAGGACCTCCTGTTCCGCCTCAACGTGGTGACGGTCCGGATCCCGCCGCTCCGCGAGCGCCGGGAGGACAGCCCGCTCCTGGCGGAGCACTTCCTCGATGCGGCCGCGCGCGAGGGAAAGACGCCGCGCCGGACGCTCGCCCCCGACGCCCTGCGCGCCCTGATGGACCACGCCTGGCCCGGCAACGTGCGCGAGCTGGAGAACGCCGTCCGGGCGGCCTCCGCGCTCGCGGACGGGCCGGAGATCGGGGAGGAGGAGATCCGGGCGCGGCTTTCCCCCCCGGTCCTGGTCGGCGCCCCGCCCCCGGGCGCTCCACGCCCCGCGCCCCCCCTCCTGACCGTCGACGATTACCTCCGGGAGATGATCCTCGCCCACGGCGGACGGATGAGCGATCTCGAGCTGGCGCGCCGCCTCGGGCTCAGCCGGAAGAGCCTCTGGGAACGGCGGAAGAAGTACGGCCTGCTCTGATGCGAGACAGAGGCGTGGAATGGAAGGGGGGGACGATCCCCCGCGTGAACGATCGCGTCAGTCCCCGGTGCCGCCGCGGATCCGCCGCGTCAGGAAAGGGTCCCGCCAGCCTGACGGGCGATGAGCCGGTCGACGTCCCCGGCCTTCAGGCAACCCCGCTCCATCAGGAGCTGCCCGAGACGGGGGATCTCCCGGACCCCCAGCTCCTCCATGACGGCCTGGAGACGCAACACGGCGTTCACCGCCTCCCGGCTGGCAAGCCGCTCCTTCACGACCAGCTGCCCGAAGAGGGCGTCCGCCGGCCGGCCGGATGGCGTCGACGCCTCCCGGACGCGGCGCCGCTGCTCGTCCAGGACCTCCTCCAGCTGCTCGCCAGAGAGATAGCCGCGGGAGACGAGGATCTCGCCGAGGGGCGTCATGAAGCGGCCGTCGCGGCGGAACGGATCGCCCACCTGCGCGCACACGCACCGGTCGAGGTCCCTCGGCCGGAGATATCCCTTCTCGACGGCAATGCGTCCGAGGAGAAGGACGGTGGATCGCAGCGCGGGGGCGGAGGCGGCCATGACAGGCTCCCGGGAAATGGACTCGACGGGCGGATTGTCGCGGGAGGGAGCCAGATCGTCAACCGCATTCCGCCGGCCGGACCGCGTCGGAGACACGACGCGCAGACGGGCATCGTCACGTGTGCGTCACACAGGACGGCGGGCGCCGGCTCAGGCGATCCGGGCCACCGCCTCGATCTCGACGCGCGCCCCCTTCGGCAGGCGCGCGGCCTCGACCGTCGACCGCGCGGGGGGATCGGCGGGGAAGAACGTCGCGTAGACCTCGTTGACGGCGGGGAAGTCGTCGATCGACTGGAGGAAGATCGTGGTTTTGACGACGTCGCGGAGCGTCCCTCCCGCGGCCTCGACGACGGCCTGCAGGTTCCGGAGGACGCGGTCGGCCTGGGCGCGGACGTCGCCGGGGACCATCTGGCCGGTGGCGGGATCGAGGGGGATCTGGCCGGAGCAGAAGAGGAAGCCGTCGGCGAGGACCGCCTGGCTGTAGGGGCCGATCGGCTTCGGGGCGCGGTCGGTGAGGACGGCGCGGCAGGTCATGGCAGCAATGTAGCATCCGTCGTCCGGTTCGTCAAACAGGTGCGGGGTCCGGTCTCCCGTTCCCGCTAGTTCTGGACGGAGGTTCCCCCGCGCAGGCGATAGGATCTCGAGGGAACGGCGAGACTGGATCTCGAGTCGGTCGGGCTTATATCGTGATCCAGTCCCAGAAGACAAGCCCCGTGAGGAACAGATAGCGCAGGGTGATGGAGACCACCACCGTGATTGGGAGCGGCGTATGCATGTCCACACCGGTCTTCGCGGAGCGCGAGGCGAAATCGCGCCCGATAACCGTTCTCCCGAAACCAGACCTTTTGATATAGTGCCTTCCCCCGCGGAGGCGGGGGCGGATCCCGGGAGAACGGCATGCGCGTCGTCTTCGTCGGCACGTCCGCGTTCGCCGTCCCCTCGCTGGAGGCGCTGCTCGCCTCCCGCCACGCGGTCGCGGGCGCCGTCACGCAGCCCGACCGCCCCCAGGGGCGCGGCCGCAAGGTCCTTCCCTCGCCGGTCAAGGCCGCCGCCCTCGCGCGGGGGCTGACGGTCTGGACGCCGGAGCGCGCGGACGACCCCGCCTTCCTCGACGCCCTCCGCGCCGCGGCGCCCGACGCGGTCGCCGTCGCCTCCTACGGCCAGCTTCTCAAGCAGGCGTTCCTCGACCTCCCGCCGCGCGGCTGCGTCAACGTCCACCCCTCGCTCGTGCCCCGCTACCGCGGGGCGTCGCCGGTCCCCTATGCGATCCTCAACGGCGACGCCGCAACGGGCGTCTCCATCTTCCGCATGGTGCGGAGGATGGACGCCGGCGCGGTCTACGCCCGGCGGGAGGTGCCGGTGCGGCCCGACGAGACGGCAGGGGAGCTCGACGCGCGCCTGGCGCCCGTCGGCGCGGCGCTCCTCGTCGAGGTCCTCGACGCGATCGAGGCGGGGACCGCGCGGGCGGAGCCGCAGGACGAGGCGGCGGTCGTGCTCGCGCCGAAGCTGGAGAAGGAGGACGGGCGGATCGACTGGACGCAGCCGGCGGCGCGGGTGGCCTGCCGGATCCGGGCGATGAACCCGTGGCCGCACGCGCACGCCGCCCTCTGCGGGAAGGACCGGCCGGCCCCGGTCCGGGTGAACCTCCTGCGGGCCGTGCCGGCGGCCGTGCCGGCGGCCGGGCCGGCGGCCGGGCCGCCCGGGACGGTCCTCGCCGCCGAAAAGGACGCCATCGTGGTGGCGGCGGGGGAGGGCGGCGTCCGGATCACCGAGCTCCAGCCCGAGGGGCGGCGCCCGATGGCCGCGCGCGACTTCGCCAACGGGCACCGGGTCCGGGCGGGGGACCGGTTCGAGCCTGGCGCGTGACCGCCCGCGCCGCGGGCAGAAGGCG
>CAYUME010000451.1:0-4682 GCA_964445475.1 uncultured Planctomycetia bacterium | reverse complement strand
GGCGAATTTCGGCCCGTCGTCGACTGACATAAATTCAAGGCGCAGGCGGCGGGGTATTTGCGGGATGCGCTGGCGATACGGCCGGACGGAACACACGACGTCTACGGGCTTACCCAGGGCGCCTTCCGGATTCACAACGGGAGCGCCATTCGGGACCATCGTCAATTCAGGTTTGTTGAGACGCCTCCCGAGGGGGTCGGGCTGTTCGAATCGGTCTCGATCGACGCCTTGAAGCGCCGCATGTCGGGTACTGGGGCGACGAAGGGACGCGACGGGAGACGGATCCCTTCGGATGAGGAAGACCCGATCGCCCCGGATAGGCCGATCCCGCCCGAGCGATCCGGTCTTGTCCCTCCTTCCGGCTTGCAGCCGCCGGATCGTCCCGGTCCAGGCGCCGTGCCGGTCAGACCCCCTTCCGGGGGCGGAGACGGGAAGAGGACCGGCACGGGTCTCGGCTCCTTCCTCTATTGTTGGCCTTCGTGCCTGGTCTTGCTATTCTTCGCCTTGTTGTTCCTTGGATTGTGCAAGACCGGCCGGTGGAGGACGAATCGGTGGGCGGTGGTGGGGATTGCGATTCTTCTCGTCGCGGTGTCTTCCTGGGCGTATCTGAGGAGCATCTGGACACCCCAGGGGGGGGCCGGCAACACCGGGATCTCCTGGGACAACGTCTCCCCCTATCCGGCGGCGTATTTCCAGGGCACCCGTCTGGAGTATCACCTGATCACCTCGGGGGACTACGCCATCCCGTCCGCCGATTACCAGTGGGCGGTCGTCAATGCCTTCCAGACGTGGGAGGATGAGCCGGAGGCGACGATCGCGTTCGTCCGTGGGACCGACGTGACGGACGCCACGGAGTTCTCCCTCGGGTTTACCAACGCGAGCGGCCTGACGCAGTGGGGTTCCTCCATCGGGGGGGCGGCGGGCGTGAGCTGGTACAGCTGGGACGGCTCGATGCGGATCATCAACACGGACATCTGTTTCAGCCGGAGTGTCTCCTGGTCCACCAACGGAAGCAACTACAGCGATCTCGAGTCCACCGCCCTCCACGAGATCGGCCACTCGATTGGCTTCGCCCACGACCCCCACCTTATGGCCCCGATGAGCTACGAGGGGGCGTGGGACGGGCTGACCTCCAATTCGATTCATGACCGGCGGCTGACGGGGAACGACGATATCGGCCTGACGCTCGTCTATCCGTCGTCCGGCTGGATCGCGGCGCGGGGGACGATCGCGGGATCGATCCAGGAGGGGTCGAACAATCTTCACCAGGCCGTCGTCGGCGTCTTCGATTCCGGCGGGCGGCTTGTCATGACGACGCTCTCGAACCTGGGCCAGTACAAGGTCGAGCGGCTGCTGCCAGGCGACTACACGATGCGAGCCTTCCCGACGTTCACGACCTCCGGGCTGCATCAGACGGCGGGAACGCTGCCCTGGAACGGGACTGCGCCCTCGTCGTTCACCACGTACTCGATCTACGACGGCACGGCGACGGTGACGGCGAACGGGGCGGCGACCTGCAACCTGACCGCGGCGTCGGGGACGCCGGCGATGCGGTGCCTGTATACGACGCGCCTGTCGGGTGGCTCCTGGCGCATCACGTCCAAAGGACTTCGTTTGCAGCGGGGGGAATCGGGGCGGATCGGCGTCCTGGGAACGGGATTCCCCGCGAATGCCGGCGAGGTGGAAGAGTTTACCGTTACGGGCACCGGCCTGACGTTGACCAATGCGGGATTTTCAGGCGCTACAACCACGACCAGCGCGCCTCGGTATGATTGGCCTAGCTCCGGATGCCGGACGATCGCCTATGACGTGTCGGCCGCGGCGGATGCGCCGTTGGGCGTTCGCGCCCTCGTCCTCCGCCATGCTTCCGCCCCGAACGACCGCTACCTCGTCTTCGGCTTTATCGAGGTCTACGAGGTCGGCTCGCTGGCGGCCGCAGCCGCGCCCTCCAACCCCGCCGCCGGCTACGTTGCCGCCGGGGTGACCAACAAGGTCATGCTTCACGCGGCGCTCACCGCCGACGCCAAGGAGCCCGTCCGGGTCCGGCAGTGGACGATCCAGAGCGCGGGCACCGGCCCGGCGGCCTCCATCACCGCCGCCCGGCTCTACCACGACGCCGACGGGGACGGCGTCGTCGACGGAGGCGAGACGCTGATCGGCTCGGGCGCACCGTCCGGCACGCCACCGTCCCTGACGATCCCCTCCGCCTGGACCGTCCCCGCCGGCACGGCGCAGCGGTTCCTCGTCGTCTACGACCTCTCCGGCTCGGCCGCCGACGGGAGCAGCTACTCCGTTTCGCTGACGGCGCTCACCGCCACGGGGGTGAAGTCGACGCGCACGCTGACGCCCGCCACGCTGCCGGTCGCCGGTGGCCTGCAGACGGTCGACGGTTCGCCTCCCTCCGGGACGGTGAACGACGGGTCGACGGCCGGGGTGGACATCGACACGCAGGACGTGACGACGGCGATCGCCGCGAACTGGCCCGCGCTCGGCGACCCCCACAGCGGGATCGCCTCCTACGCCTGGGCGATCGGGACGACGCCGGGCGGGGAGCAGGTCCAGGCGCTCACCGACGTCGGCACCGCCACCTCCGCCTCCGCCGTCGTGAGCCTGACCGGCGGCGCTACCTACTACGTGAAGGTGCGGGCCGTCAACGGGGCCGGGCTGACCGCCAACGTCAACAGCGACGGCGTGACGATCGGGACGGCTTCGGTCGACCTCCCCCTGGCGGCCGGATACAACCTGGTCGCCCTCCCGTTGAGCCCGTCGCCCGCCATCCTGAAGGCCTCTGCCCTCCTTCAGTCCATCATCGACAGCTCGGTCGACTGTACCCGCGTCCTGCGGTTCACCGGATCGGGGTATGACGTGTACACCTCCGCGGGAGTCGGGACCGATTTCGACGTGAAGGCGGGGGAGGGCTATTTCGTGCGCTGCTCGACCTCCGGGACGTGGCACGTGACGGGCTACCGATTCAATGCGCTGACCCAGCCGCTCGCGCTGGTGACCGGTTACAGCCTGGTGGCCCTCCCGCTCGATCCGTCGCCGGCGGGGCGGTACACGGCGTCGGTCGCGATCGCGGAGGTCCTGGGGGACGGCGGCGAGGCGACGCGGGTGCTCAAGTTCACCGGGTCCGGGTACGACGTGTACACCTCGGCGGGGGTGGGGACGGACTTCCCGATGGCGACGGGCGAGGGGTACTTCCTGCGGTGCTCGAAGGACTCGGCGTGGACGGTGCGGCGGTAGGGCGCGCGGGAGAGGGGGCCTCCGCGTCAGACTTGTGAGTTGTGGGGAGGACCGTCTCGGTTCACGCGTCGTGTGAAAAGCGTGGAGCGTAGCGCGTACGGCGGCATGCGGGGAGCCGCGGGTCGGGGTTTCCCTTCGTCTCTAGGCACGGCGCGTCTGCCGGCGGACCAACCCCTCCCCCCGCCTGCGGGGCGCCTCCGCAAACGGGATGACGCCTCCCTTCCGGTCCTCCCCCCTTCTGCGACGCGTCCCCTGTCCCGCCCTCCCGCCCGGCACGGCCGGGAGACCCGCCGCATCGGGGAGGGGCAGCCTCCGAAGAGGCGGATGCCCGCCGCGGGGAAATCGCGGCAGGATCAAGTGGTGATTTGCCGACGGAGAGCCTGGAGACGCTTCGGCGGACGCGCAGCGCGGGAGCGGAGTCGCGCGGATTGCGATGTGAACAGCCCGACGAAGGCGTAGGAGGCACTCCGCTTCGCCCGCCTTCGCCTCGTGTGCAGGCTTGCGAGGCTTCGGCGGACTTCGCTGCGTGCCTCACTACAAACCCCACCCCGCCAGGGGCGACGAGGTGGAGTGGGGCATGCGCTTGCCCGGACTCCTGCCTTCCCTCCCGCCGCCTCACGGCCGCGTCAGGTCCCACGTCGTGTCGGCCGAGCTGCGGATGAAGTAGCCCTTGCCCTTGGTGACGGCGAAGTTGGTCCCGACGCCGGCGGAGGTGTAGACGTCGTAGCCGCTGCCGGTGAAGTCGAGGATGCGGGTCGCGCTCGGACCGATCTCGGCGAGGACGGCCGCGGCGTCGTAGGGGGTCCCCGGCTCCCGGTTCAGGCCGACCAGGTTGTAGCCCGACTTCAGCAGGATCTGGGTGGCGCCGGCGCCCAGCGGGAGCCCGCGCGCGTTCCAGGCGCCGCCGGTCGAGCAGCGGACGAAGTAGCCCTTGCCGGCGACGACGGCGAAGTCGGTCCCGACGCCGGCGGAGGTGTAGACGTCGTACCCGGAGCCGGTGAAGTCGAGGATCCGGGTGATCCCGAGGCCGGCGTCGTTCATCTCCGCGATCAGGGTCGAGGCCGTGTAGGGGGTCGTCGGCTGGACCGGCAGGGCGATGAGGTTGTAGCCGGCGGACAGGTTGACGGGGACCTCGGTCACGACCTGGAGGGTGAAGACCCGGTCTGGGCCTCCGGGAGCGTCGAGTCGGTGGCGCGCGCCGTGAAGGAGAACGTGCCCGCCGCCGCCGGCGTGCCGGCGATGCGGCCGCTGGACTCGAGCGACAGCCCGCCGGGGAGCGGGGAGGAGCCGGGGGCGAAGGACCACGCAACTGGAGTCGTCCCGCCGGCGGCGGCCAGGCTTGCCTGGTAGGCCGGGCCGAGCGTGGCGTCGGGCAGCGTCGCCGCCGGGCCGGTG
This sequence comes from uncultured Planctomycetia bacterium, assembly GCA_964445475.1. GTDB lineage: Bacteria > Planctomycetota > MHYJ01 > CAYUME01 > CAYUME01 > CAYUME01. The sequence continues at coordinate 44 of CAYUME010000451.1, read as the reverse complement.
AGGGGGGTCCGGACGACGATCCGGATTTGGGCGTAGGCCTCGTT
>CAYUME010000450.1:0-4700 GCA_964445475.1 uncultured Planctomycetia bacterium | reverse complement strand
GGGCGTGGCACCGGCACTGCCCGGAGGCGCACCGGGCGTTCGTGCGGGAGGTGGCCAAACAATTCGAGATACGGATCGTCCCGTAAGGGTGGGGGGTTTTTCCGGCTCTTCCCATCACGGTGCCCCGAGCAGCCGCCCCCCCTCCCCCCCCCGTCAGCGCCCCGACCGGAGGAAGGTCGGAGCAATGAGCGGGGGGGAACCGGGGCGGGGCGCTTTCGGCGGCGACACGGCAGGGGCCGCCGGCGTCGGATCGGGCACGGCGGAGGAAGCGGCTGGCGCGCCGCGCAGCATCGGGACGAGGCCCGCCAGCAGCACGAGCCAGGCCAGCGGCGCCGTCACCCGCGTGAAGGTCCAGAGAAGCGGCGATGCGATCGGCACGTTGAGCGCCGCGAGCAGCTCGAGACACGCCGCGCCCGTCGCGCCGGCCACGACGAGCCGGGCCGGCCGGCTCCCCGCGCGCGACGCCGGCAGCGCGGCCGCCACGGCCAGCCCGGCTGCCGAGGCCACCGCGAGGCGCAGCACCAGCTCGACGTAGTTCATCGCCCGCTCGCACGAAAAGGAAGCCCCGTCCCCCCTGCCGGAGACCGGGAACGGTCACGGCGCGCGCATCCGCTCCCGCTCCTCGACCGCCTGCCGCTCCTCCCGCCACCACGCCTGCCACGCGACGGCGTCCGGCCCGAGGTCCTGTCCGCTCACCCGGACGAGGTGCTGCAGGGCCGCGGCGCGAACCGGCGCCTCGTCGTCCAGCCGCTCGATCAGGAGAGGGATGACGACCGTCGCCCGGCGGTGGAAGGCCACGGCCTCGACGGCCAGGCGGCGCCCGGGCGCATCCTCCTCGCGGAGCCGGCGCCGGAAGAAATCGACGACCCGCGGATCGCTCATCGACCCCAGGGCCTTCCAGAGCCCGGCCCGGTCGTCCCCCGACGCACGGGCGGCCGCCTCCTCCACCGCGTCGAGCCCCGCGGGATCGTCCAGTTGGGCCAGCAGCAGCAGGCACTCGCGCCGCGCCGGCCCGCGCCCCTCCTCCAGAGCCCGAAGCGCCGCGCGGGTCGCCTCCGGGCCGGGGTGGCGGGCCTTCAGGTTCACGAGGGCCTCGCGGGCGGAATACCGCACGATGTCCGCCGGGTCCAGCAGGAGCCGGCCGAGCACGGGGACGCAGGAGGCCCCCCCGCACTGCCCGAGGCCGAAGGCGGCGACATGCCGCCGCTCGGCCTCGTCGGCCTCCGCCAGCCGCGCCAAGGCGGGCAGGACCTCCGGGGTCGGCGCCGCGGCGATCGCCGTCACGGCCGGCAGGAGCCGGTCGACCGACTCCAACTGCGGAAGCGCCTCGACGAGCAAGGGGACGGCCTCCGGTCCCAGGGCCTGGAGCTCGGCGGCAAACGCCTCGCGGGTCGGCGCCTCGGTTGCCCCGACGCGCTCCAGCTTCGCCGCGATCGTCCGACGCAGCTTCTCGACGTCCACCGGCGGTCGCGGGGCGGGGCGGGCGGATGCCGGAGGAGTCGCGGCCGCCGCCGGGGCGGGCGCGGTCTCGGCCCCGGGGACCGCCCGCCCCCCGTCGGCCGCCGCGGACGCGGGAGCCGCCGGGACGCGCACCGGCCCCCGGGTGACGGACCCGACTTGATCACGCGACACGGTCACGCGCCCCCCCTCTGAAGCCACGACCACCGCCGCGTCCGACTCCGACACGATACGCCCCTCGATCCGGCTGCCGTTTCGGAGGAGGACGACGTCGGCGGGGGCGGTTGCAGAGAGCGCGAGCAGGACCAACACGGTCGCGACGGGCCGGCGGGGGGGGATTCGGGGCACGGAAGCGTCTCCAGAGGGTGGATGCCGCATGGCGAGGGAGGCTCTCCGCCCCGAGACCCGGCCCGTGGCGGACGTCGTCTCGTGCCTCACGATGCGTCGGCCGGATCAGCGCCACTCCCAATAGACCTTCTTCGCGGTGCGGACGGCCATGGGCGTATACGGAGGCAGATTGCTGATGTCGTTGAAGTCGGTGTCGTAGTTCCAGTCCCGGTTGGGGGCGGTGTAGTTGTCGGAGCCGTAGACCCAGGGGCCCTTCGCGACCTGGCTCTCCCAGAGGTTGACGAAGGAGCCCCGGATCCTGCAGTTCCTGCCCGACCAGTCCTCATGGAACCGGGGCAGGTTCTCCAGCCCGCCATTGTAGCCGTAGCCGGCCCCGTTGGTCCCGTGGTTCCCCGTGATCATGGCGACGTTGTAGGTCGTGTTCGATGCGGCGACCAGCGCCTTGTTGTCGACCTTGGCATCGTTCCAGCTGTTCGACAGGAGATTGATGGCGTCGGTAATGACCGAGGCGCCCTTCTTGTTCACGGTGTTGTAGTCCCCCTTGACGTAGACCGGGTCGGGCGAGACCACCGTCAGGGGGGCCTTGAGCTCCGCGCCGTTCTCCAGCCGGATCCCGTTCGGCTGGCTCGACGTGGCATCGGTCCGGTAGGCGTAGAGGAGGCCGTCGGGCGGAAAACACCCGGAAGCGCCGAGCTTCTGGATGTCGATGACCGTGGTGGTCACCGTCTTCTCCTCCCGTCCGTCGAAGAAGGACTTCGTCGCGATCGTGCCGGCGGGGAGGGAGGCCGTGACGTCGGCCCCGTTGAAATAGACCTGGCTGTCGACGATCCGGAGCCGGGCCTTGGAGTCGTAGTAGCCGCCGGGCTTGACGGCGGGGACCTCCGGCGCGTGGACCTCCGACACGTCGTGCTCCCCGCTCCGGACGGTCCCGTTCCAGGTCTGGAGGGCGCGGTCGACCCACTGGGGATCCGAGTCGCTGTCCAGCGTCCCCGACCAGCCGCTGAACAGGCCGCCCGGCCGGTTCTCGCGGACGGAGACCGTCCCGCCCGGGAGCGACCCGTCGTCCTTCCGCTGGCGGAACATCCTTCCCGCCGCGCGCACGTAGCTCGTATCGAGCGTGAGCGTCGCGTTGGAGCCGATATACAGGTCGCGGTTCGTGTGGACGCGGCCGGAGAGGGTCATGGTCGGCCCGGGAAAGACCTCGAGGTCGTTCGTATAGAAGACGGCGTACTGGAAGATCGGGGTGCGGCCGATGTCGACCAGCTTGTAGACGCGGCCGAGGGACGTCCCGACCGTCACGAAGCCGTTGACCTGGTAGTACTGGAGCATCGACTGGACGCCGTCCGCGTCGAACTCCGTCCGCTGGGCGTGGACGGGCGCGGCGGTGTACGCGGCCGTCACGCCGTCGATCGTGACGCTCGCGCCGGTCGGGATCGCGGCGTAGTTGGAGAGGGCGCTCCGGATATCCCGCTCCGCCTGGGCGGTGGCGCCCTCTGCGATCCGGGAGGCCTGGTGGACTTCCGTCAGGATCCCGGCGAACGAGAACTGCCCGAGCGAGAGCGTCAGCAGCGCGACGGCCAGCCCCGTGCCGACGATCATGACGACGGTGACGACGAGCAGGATGGTCCCCGCCTCGCGGCGAAGTCCCGCGCGCCGCGTCCGGCCCGGACGGAGCATGGAGCCCCCTTCCCTCCGCGGGAGGATGCGAAAGGCGGTCATTCCTGGTAATTCCGCATGTTGACCGTCGCCGCCACCGAGGTCTCGAGGTAGTTCGCCGGCACGCCGTCGTCGTAGACCAGCCAGATCCGGATCCGGATCTGGCTGTAGCCCAGGGACGGGTCGGCCTGGTAGTCCTCGAACAGGATCCGGTTGACGTTCCGGGCGAGATCGCGATCGACGGCCCCGTCCTTGCGGCGGCAGAGCACGTTGGTCCCGTCGGCCTGCGGCAGGAGGGCGATGCTCCAGTCCTCCGGGCCCCATTCGATCGCGCCCGTCGCGGCCCGGATCCGGGTGCCGTCCCCGTCCTGGTCGCGGGGCAGGACGTAGACGATCTCGGAGGAGACGCCGCCGGCCATCGAGCCGGGCTTGGCCCTGTTTTTCGGGGAGGCGTGGGAGAGGGCGGCGAAGTAGCCCGTCGCGGCGCCGTTGGAGAAGAGATAGGGATAGACGCGGCTCGTCGGGGGGGAAAGGTCCACGCGCCCGGTCTCCTTCAGGTCCCCGACGATCTGCCGCAGGGCCCGGATGGCGCTGGAACGGAGATCCACGAGACGGGTCCCCGTCGCCTGGACGTCCGCCGCCGTCCGGATGGACGCGTAGGCGGCCACCAGCATGATCCCGAAGACGATGGTCACGATCAGGAGCTCGAGGAGCGAGTACCCCCGCGCGCGCGTTGCCACCAGGACACGTCCTTTGACCGGAAGGACGACAGTCCCGTAGGGAGACCCATCCCCCAGGAGTCTCGCCGCCCCCCCCGATCCGCACGTGGGATTTGGATGTTGGGATCTCATGTGGGCTCAGGGTTTTGAAGCTTGGATTTCACTCGCCCTCACCGCGTCTTCATCGTCGCCAGCCGGAGCGACTGCGGCCGCCCGTCCCGGTTCGTCCACGTCACCATCAACCGGATCTCCAAGGGGTCCGCGATCGCGGACGGGGAATAGGAGACGTGGATGCGCTCGTTGCTCAGGACCAGGCCGTCATACCGCCGGCTCGAGCCGCCGACTCGGTTCACCACCGTTCCCGTGACGATCGCGAGCCCCGGCGGATAGGCCGTTGTCGTGCTCTCGAAGGCCTCGCTCAGGATGTCCTCCATGACCGTCTCGAGGTCGAACTGCGCGATCTCCAGCTCCTTCGCGTATTCCGTCGTCTTCATCGAGGTGAAGATCGCGGAGAAGACG
>CAYUME010000449.1:0-4713 GCA_964445475.1 uncultured Planctomycetia bacterium | reverse complement strand
ATGCGCAAATCCAGTGCCCGAAATATGGCCTTGGGAAGCGCTTGAAGCGGGCGCTCCGGGAGGTCGTCGCGCGTTAGCCGGCTTTCCGCGACGACCCAGCCCGCGCGGGGACCTCGCGCCTCTCCCCGCACCTGCACTGGGGCGAGGTGGGGCCGCGCCAGGTCTGGCACGCCGTGCGGGAGGTCGCGGGCGGCCGCCCGGGCGCCGGGGCCCGGGAATTCCTGCGCCAGCTCGGCTGGCGCGACTTCGCGCACTACCTGCTCGTCCACTTCCCCCGCACGACAGACGCGCCGCTGCGGTTGGCGTACCGGCGGTTTCCCTGGCGGCGCGATCCGTCCGCGCTCCGCGCGTGGCGGCGGGGGCGCACCGGGTTCCCGCTCGTGGACGCCGGCATGCGGGAGCTCCGGCGCACCGGCTGGATGCACAACCGCGTCCGCATGATCGTCGCCTCGTTTCTCGTCAAGGACCTGCTGCTGCCGTGGCGCGAAGGGGCGCGCTGGTTCTGGGACACGCTGGCGGACGCGGACCTGGCGAACAACACGCTGGGGTGGCAGTGGGCGGCAGGGTGCGGCGCGGACGCGGCGCCGTACTTCCGGATCTTCAACCCGGTGAGCCAGGGGGAGCGGTTCGATGCCGACGGCGCCTACGTGCGGCGCTGGGTGCCGGAGCTCGCCCGGATGCCGCCGGCGTGGATCCACCGCCCGTGGGAGGCGCCCGCGGAGGTGCGGGAGGCGGCTGGCGTGGTGCTCGGGAGGACGTATCCGCGCCCGATTGTCGACCACGCGGACGCGCGCCGCCGGGCGCTCGAGGCGCTCGCCGGGCTGCGGCGTGCAACCGGGAAACGGGAGGCCTCCTCGTGACGATCGGACGCGGCGCGGAGCATCGGCGGCTCGAGGAGGACGCCCGGCGCGAGCGGAACTGGGAGCGCTGGGGCCCCTACCTCGCCGCGCGCCAGTGGGGCACAGTCCGCGAGGACTACTCCGCCGACGGGCAGCCCTGGGCCTACTTTCCCCACGAGCATGCCCGCAGCCGCGCCTACCGGTGGGGGGAGGACGGCCTTCTCGGATGGACCGACCGCGAGTGCCGCCTCTGTTTCGCCCTCGCCCTCTGGAACGGCCGGGACCCGATCCTGAAGGAGCGCCTCTTCGGTCTCGGCGACAAGGAGGGGAACCACGGCGAGGACGTCAAGGAGTGCTACTATTTCCTCGACGCGACGCCGACCGCCTCCTACGCGAAGGCCCTCTACAAATACCCCCAGGCGGAATTTCCCTACGCCCGGCTTGCGGAGGAGGGCCGGCGGCGCGATCGCCGGACGCCCGAGTTCGAGCTTCCCGACACCGGTCTCTTCGACGACGGCCGCTGCTTCGACGTCTTCGTCGAATACGCGAAGGCCGGCCCCGACGACACCTGCATCCGGATCGCGGCATTCAACCGCGGGAGGGGCCCCGCCCGGCTCCACCTGGTCCCGACGCTCTGGTTCCGCAACACGTGGGTCTGGGGGTGCACGCACGAGGGGTGCGAGGTGAAGCCCCGGCTGGAGGCGGAGGGCCCGGACCGGATCCGGGCGGAGCACGTCACGCTCGGCCGGTTCCGGCTCGCCTGCGGTCCCGGTCCCGACGGGCGTATCCCGGACCTGCTTTTCACCGAGAACGAGACGAACCTCGAGCGGCTCTACGGCGTTCCCAACCCCCAGCCGTACGTGAAGGACGCCTTCCACGACGTTCTCGTTCGCGGTCAGGCCGCCGCAGCCAACCCGCGGCGAGTCGGCACCAAGGCGGGGGTCGTCTACGTGCTCGAGATCCCGGCCGGAGAGGCCCGCGCGGTCAGGCTGCGCCTTGCCGCCGACGGCGGGGAGGCAGCGGACCCGCTCGGTGCCGGATTCGACGCCGTCCTCGAGGGGCGCCGGGCGGAGGCCGACGCCTTCTACGCCCGCGTCCTCCCCGCGGAGCTCGACGCGGAAGAGCGGCGCGTCGCGCGCCAGGCCTACGCGGGGCTCCTCTGGTCGCGCCAGTTCTACCACTATGTCGTGAAGGACTGGCTCGGGGGCGACCCGGAGATGCCGCCCCCTCCCGCAGCACGGCGGCACGGACGCAACAGCGACTGGCCGCACCTCTTCAACCGCGACGTCATTTCCATGCCCGATACCTGGGAGTACCCCTGGTACGCAGCGTGGGACCTGGCCTTCCATACGCTCCCCTTCGCACGCGTCGATCCCGCGTTTGCCAAGTCCCAGCTCGTGCTGTTCCTCCGGGAATGGTATATGCACCCGAACGGCCAGCTGCCGGCCTATGAGTACGGCCTCTCGGACGCGAATCCCCCGGTTCACGCCTGGGCGTGCTGGCGGGTCTACCAGATGACGGACCTGCCGGGGCTGCGGGACCGGCACTTCCTCTCCCGCGTCTTCCAGAAGCTGCTGCTCAACTTCACGTGGTGGGTGAACCGGAAGGACCCGGCGGGACGGAACCTCTTCTCCGGCGGATTCCTCGGTCTGGACAACATCGGGGTCTTCGACCGGTCCAAGCCGCTGCCGGGGGGCGGCTTCCTTGAACAGGCGGACGCCACGGCCTGGATGGCCTTCTACTGCGGCACGATGCTCTCCATGGCCCTCGAACTGGCGCGCGAGGACCCGGCCTGCGAGGATATGGCTTCCAAGTTCTTCGAGCACTTCGTGGCCATCACGGACGCGATGAACGCGTTGGGCGGGACGGGGCTCTGGGACGAGGCGGACGGGTTCTACTACGACCAGGTGCTCGTGGACGGCCGCGCCGTGCCGCTCAAGATCCGGTCGATGGTCGGCCTGATCCCGCTTCTCGCCGTGGAGATCCTGGACCAGGAGACGCTGCAGCGGCTGCCCGGGTTCCGCAAGCGGATGGAGTGGTTCCTGAGGAACCGGCAGGACCTGGCCCGCCACATCACCTGCCTGGACACGCGCGACGGCGGTCCGCACGTGCACCGCCTCCTCGCCATCCCGTCGCGGGAGCGGCTGGTCCGGGTTCTGCGATACATGCTGGACGAAAGCGAGTTTCTTTCCCCCTTCGGCATCCGATCGCTCTCCAAGGTGCACGCCGCGCGGCCGTTCGTCTTCCGGGCGGGGCACGAGGAGGGGACCGTGGCATACGCCCCGGGCGAGTCCGACACGCCCCTCTTCGGAGGGAACTCCAACTGGCGCGGACCGGTCTGGTTCCCCGTCAATTTTCTCCTCATCGAGGCGCTGGAACGGTACCACCACTTCTACGGGGAGAGCCTCCGGGTGGAGTACCCGACAGGCTCCCGGAGCCTGGCGACGCTGCAGGAGGTGGCGCGGGACCTCTCGTGCCGCCTGGTGCGTCTCTTTCTCCCCGACGCGGAGGGCCAGCGGCCCTGCCACGGCGGCGACCCGCGGTACGCCCGCGATCCGGCCTGGAAGGATCTCGTGCTCTTCCACGAATACTTCCATGCGGAGACGGGTGCCGGGCTCGGGGCCAGCCACCAGACGGGGTGGACCGCGCTTGTGACGCTCTGCCTGGAGCACCTGGCCGAGCGGCGGGCGGACGCGGCGCCCGCGCGGTCATGAGGGGATTTGTCGCCGTGTCGGGAGCGTCGCGATGAAAGGCGCTCCGGTCCGCTGTTGCTGTGTTGTCGGCTGTCCGCCTTTTCAATCCTGCCGTCCCGGGTTTCCCCGCCGCTCCGTCCACGTCCGCCGCCGCATGTCGCCGATCCAGGGCTGGAAGAGCGGCCGGTCGAGGTGCAGCTCGGCCACGGCCACCGTCCCGTCCCCCTCCGCCTCCGCCAGCACCGTTCCCGCCGGATCCACCACGTACGTCTTCATGTCGTAGCTCGACGAGACCAGATACGCGCAGTTTTCCACCGCCCGGGCGCGCGCCAGGACCTCCGTCCCGCCCCAGATCGGCAGGCAGATCACCTCCGCGCCCTTCAGCGCCAGCGCCCGCGCCGCTTCCGGGAACTGCAGGTCCCAGCAGATCATCACCCCGATCCGGCCGAAGTCCGTGTCGAAAACGGGCCACGCGCCGCCCGGCGTGATCCCCGCTTCCACTTCTTCGGCCGGCAGGTGCACCTTCCGGTAGGTCCCGGCTAGCCCCCCGGTCCGGTCGATCACCACCGCCGTATTGTAGACGACCGGCCCGACGCGCTCGTAGAGGCCGGCGATCACGTACGCCTTCAGCGCCTTCGCCAGTTCGCCCAGCCGCCGGGACGTCGGGCCGGGGACGGGCTCGGCCACCTCGTCGTATCGCTTTCCCGTGCCGATCACGGTGACTCCCTCGGGGAGGCAGACGAGGTCGGGCTTCCGGTCGGCGGCCGACGCGACCAGCGCGCAGAACCGCTCGACGCTTTCCGCCGGGGACTTCGTCCCGCGCGGGCGGAGCCGGACGGCCATGACGCGCGCGATGCGGTCGGGGGGGGAGGGCTCCTCGCGCAGCGAGATGGACGTCCAGCGTACCGCTCCCTCCGCGGAGCCGCCGAAGGCCAGCTCGACCGACGCGCGCCGGGCCTCGGCGGGGGCGGGCGTGACGAGGTCGATGCGGACCCATCCGTCCTCGACCTGCCGGCGTGCCGCGCGCGGGTCGAACGCCTGGTCAGGCATCCGCAGCCGCTTTCCCGCCCCGTCCTGCCATTCGACGCGCGCCGACAGGCAGCGTCCCTCGTCGCCGACCCCCTCCGCCCGGTACGCGGCGGAGAACCGGTAGGGCTGACCGCCGGCGATGCCGTCGAAGA
>CAYUME010000448.1:0-4714 GCA_964445475.1 uncultured Planctomycetia bacterium | reverse complement strand
TCGAGATCGCGAGGCGGCCGTCGTGGAGGTAGTCCTCGGGATGTTCCGGCCCGGCCTGGAGGAGGTCGACGCGCGCGAGGGGCCGCGGGCGGCCGAGGTCGAGCGTGACGTGGTCCCCCGTGGCGGGGGCGCGGGCGGAGCCGAAGGCGGTGGCGAGGTCCCCGTCCGCGGCGAAGCCGGGGGCGAAGGACTCGTGGGCGGGCAGCGAGGTGTCGACCGCCGCCGCCGGCCCGAAGCCGAACCAGCGGTCGGCCCGCGCGGCGTGCTGGCCGACGAAGGAGGCGAGGAGCCGGCCGCAGATCTCGACTTCGTCCAGCCGGCGGGCGTTGCGCAGGGGGGCGGGGGGGCGGTCGATCGCGCCGATGGCGAGCCGCCGCGACCAGACCGCCCCGGCATCCCCCGTCTTCAGCGGGGCGGCCATCCGCAGCGCCTCCTGCGCCTGACGGCACCGCCACTCGAGCCGTGCCGCCCACGGCGCCAGCTCCGCGGCCAGGGCCTTGTTCGGGAGGGACGCCTCGAGCGTCTGCCGCACCCCCGCCAGCGCCTCCAGCTCGCGCGTGAGTCCCGCCGCGTCGCCGGCCGCGTCGGCCGCCTGGATCCGCGCGGCCAGGGCGGGGGACTCGACGGCGTGCAGCCACGAGCTCTGGGCGTTCTCCGCGAGGCGGCCGAGGGCCGCGAGGCCCCGCTCCGCGCCGGCGTCCGGCCGCAGGGGGGGCCCCGCCGGGGTCCGGGCCGCCGCCTCCGCCAGCGCCGCCGCCCAGGCCCGCTCGGGGTCGTACGCCCCGGGGTTCCAGGCGAAGTCCGCCGCCGTCGCCAGCGCGATCGTCGACGCCTCGGCCAGCGCCATCGGGTTCGAGACGAAGCCGCCCAGGCGCTCCACCGCCGCCGGCGCCCGCCCGCGCACCGGGCCCAGGAAGACGCGGTGCGGCGCGTAGTAGTTCACCGGGTAGTTGTCCCAGAAGAGCGGCGTCCGGCCGAAGCGCGCCGCCGCCTGCTACGCGTCCGCCGCGGCCAGCGTCGGCGCCACGACGGCCGGGCCCGTCCAGAAGACCTCCACCGCCGGGTCGAGGCGCGCCCGCAGCGACCGCCGGTAGGGCGACTCGTCCGTCCCCCACGGCTCCGTCGGCAAAAAGAAGAGCCGCGTCCCCGGATCGGTCCGGCGCAGGTGTGCGTGGCGCCGGTTGGCCGTCGCGGCCTGCGCCGGGGCGAGATCGGGGAACGACGCCCGGTCGGCCGGGTAGCGGAGGTCCGGGGGGAGCTGGTCGAAGAGGAGGGCGAAGTGCCGCACGCCGAGGGCGCGGACCGCGTCCACCCGCGACGTCAGCAGCCGCGCGTCCTCCTCGTCCGCGTACTGGATCGTGTCCCCCGGCCGCAGCCCGTACGCGATCTCCACCTGCTCCAGCGCGCCCGCGGCGGCGAGGTCCCGGAGGTGGACGAGCGCCTTCGACGGCAGCGCGTCCCGCCAGTGCGTCCGCAGGTACGGGTCGTCGAACGGGGCGTGCAGGAAGAAGTTCATCTTGTGGCGGGCGAGGAAGGGGATCATCGCCAGGCGCGACGCGGGGGCCCACGGCGTGCCGGAAAATCCCTCGACCACCCCCCGGAGCGGCAGCGCGGGCCGGTCCGTCACCGCCAGGCGCGGGACCTCCCAGGCCGGATGCGCCTCGTCCGGGCCGGGCCGCCGCGTCGACGCCTGCTCGAGCGTCGTCAGCGCGTACAGCAGCCCCCGCGCCGTCTCCGCCGCGCAGACCGCCGCGGGCCGCAGGGCGGCGGCGGTCCCCGGCTTCTCCGGCGCGCCGGCGGAGGCGGAGAGCTCCCCGACCGCCAGGACGTATCCCTCGCCGCCCAGGCCCGTCAGCGCGGCGGCCGGCACCCCCAGGGTCTCCAGCTCCGCCCGCAGCGCGGCCGGCGTCCCCAGCAGGAGCGTCTCGCCCGGGGTGAACGCCTTCGACGCCCCCTGCAGCCGGCGGACGCGGCTCAGCACCGGCGCGTCGACCGCCCCCCGCGTCTCCACCAGCGTCGTCGCCGCCGAAAAACGCAGCGGCGGGCCGGGCTTCACCTCGAGCGTCCGCGGCGGCGGGGAGAGGCGGAGGACGGGGGCCTCTTCCGCCGCGAGGGCGGAGGGGATCAGGGCGGACAGGAGGAGGAGGGTCGTCGGGCGTCGGGCGTGGCGGGGGGAGCGTCGAGCGTTCAGCGTGGAGCGTTCCGCGTGGGGCGTGGGGCGGGAGGCGGCGTTCAGGTCGGCCATGGGCGGCTACCGGTTCGGGGCCGTGCCCTATCACTACCCGCTTTCGGGGAGGGATGCAAGGGAGAGGCCGGTGCGGGCTCGGAACGTGCGGCGGCGTGCGAGGCCCGCGACCGCGCCCCCGCTGTCGACCTCGGCCGTCATCCCGCCTTCTCGGCGTCCGGTTCCCCCGGGGGGGGCCGGCGCATGGACCGGGTGTGCGCCGCGGACAACCCCAGCACGGCCAGCGTCGCCCCGATCAGGCACATCAGCATGTCCCCCTGCGCGTCCCAGGGGTCCCCCTGCATCCCCAGCCACTCCGGGCCGCTCTGCGGGTAGAAGAGGACCACGATCCACCACTCGAGCAGCTCGTAGAACGCGCTGAGGGCGAGGCTGACCGCGACGCAGAGGAACCCCAGCATCGGCCCGCGCTTCAGGCCGGTCGTGCGGAGCAGGATCTCCCGGACGACGATCGCGGGGACGAATCCCTGCATGAAGTGCCCCACCCGGTCGAACGGGTTGCGCGCGAGGCCCAGCAGGTCCTTCAGCCAGTGCCCCATCGGGACCTCCGCGTACGTCCAGTGCGCCCCGACGGCGAGCACGACGAAGTGGATCGCGGCGAGGGCGTAGACGAGGTCCGAGAAGGGGAACCGCCGCCGGGTGGCCACCAGCGCGGCCGTCGCCGCCAGCCCGATCGAGAGCTCGAAGATCCAGACCGCGTAGTCCGTCGGCGGGAGGGCCGACACCGCCGTCGCCAGCGCGACGACGGCCAGGAAGACGCGGTAAGCCCGGTGCGACATGCGGCTCTCTCCGTCTCGTCCGTCCGGGGCCGGCCTGCGACGCGGCCTCCGGCTCGCTCCCCGCCCCGTTCACGCACCCGTCTTCCGGTCTCCGTCCGCCCAGCCCCGGTCCAGTTGACGGATGGCCTCGAGGATCGGGGGGGCTTTCAGCTTCTTCGCGATCCGGAGGTCCGCCGTGGCCAGGCGCGACAGGCACGCGTCCAGCTCCTGCTCGGACGGCTTCAGCGGCGCCAGCGCGGCGGCGATCTTCGGCAGGAGCCTCCGCCGGATCCACCGGCCCGGCGCGAGCGCCAGCTGGACGAGGGTGTAGACGAGCCCGACGCCGAACAGGGCCAGCGCCGCGATGCCGACCACCGGCCCCAGCTTCTTGCTGCCCTCGTTGCCGAAGAGGTAGAGCAAGGCGGGCAGGAGCAGGAACACGAGGGCCGCCGGGATCGCGAGGGTCATCAGGCACCCCAGCCCGCTCTCCCGGTCGAACTGCGTGTCGCCCGCCAGGCGCGCCTCCGCCTGGGGGGCCAGGATCACGAAGGGCTCCCGGACCAGGGCCTCGCGCTCCGCCGCCGTCAGCTGGTGGGGCGACCGGCGGATCTTCTCCTCGATCGCGAACCGCGCCGCGAGGGCCTCCCGGAGGTCGGGGAACGTCTTCGCGATCAGGTCGCTGATCTGGCGGGCCGGCTCCGGGGCCACCTCCCGGTAGCGGGTGGGCTCGGCCTCCAGCACCGCGCCGCAGGCCGTGCACGTCCGGAGGTAGCCGACGGTCTCGCCGGCGCCCAGCGAGATATAATAGACGTGGCCGGCGAGGCTCACCCGCTCGAGCTTGAACGGCCGGGCGTCGCGGCAGATCGGGCAGAAGTCCGACACGTAGCCCAGCGTCTTCAGCTTCCGCTTCTTGCCCCAGATGAGGATCATGTCCCGGTCCTCCGGCCTGGTCCCGGCGCGCGGTCCGGATTCCTTACGTCTTCAGCCGCCCGGCCATTTCCCGCGTCGCCTCCTGCCACGTCCGACGCCGGAAGCCCGTCGCGTCGAGCTTCGCGCAGTCGAGCGTCGAGTCGGCCGGCCGGGGCGCCTTCGCCGCGAAGGCCGCGGCCGTGACCGGGACCAGCTCGCGCTCCAGGCCGGCCGCCGCGAAGAGCTCCCGCGCCCACTCGTGCCAGCTGCAGGAGCCGGCGTTCGTGGCGTGGTAGAGGCCGCGGCGGCCCTGCCGGACGAGGTGGAGGATCGCCTGCGCCAGGTCCGGTGCGTAGGTCGGCGCGCCCCGCTGGTCCGTCACCAGCGGCAGCCGCTGCGTCTCCTGCGCCTTCTTCAGAATGGCGGAGACGAAGTTCTTCCCCCGGGGGCCGAAGAGGCGCGACGTGCGGACGACCAGCAGCCCGTCCCCCGCCGCCCGCGCCGCCGCCTCCCCCGCGAGCTTGGTCGCCCCGTAGACGCCGAGCGGGCGCGTCGCGTCATCCTCGCGGTAGGGGCGTCCGAGGCGCCCGTCGAAGACGTAGTCCGTGCCGATCTGGACGAAGACGGCGCCGGCCTCCTTCGCGGCCGCCGCGAGGGGGCCGGGGGCCTCGGCGTTGACGCGGCGCGCGAGGTCCGGCCGGTCCTCGCATCCGTCCACGTCCGTCATCGCCGCACCGTGGACGCCGACGCCGGGCCGGTCGGCCAGGACGCGCGCGCGGGCGGCGGCGGGGTCGGCGACGTCGAG
>CAYUME010000447.1:4115-4723 GCA_964445475.1 uncultured Planctomycetia bacterium | reverse complement strand
CGGAGCGCGTCCCCCCCATGCCCCCGTCCCCCCACGTCGTCGCCATGGCCGCGGAAGGAACGAACCTGAGGCTGACGTGGAGCGACGGGCACGTCAGCGTCTATCCGCCCCGCCACCTCCGCTTCCTCTGCTCGTGTGCGGGCTGCGTGGACGAGGTGTCCGGCGTCCGGCGCGTCGCGTGGGAGTCCATCCCGGCAGACATCCATCCGCTGCAGGCCGAGCCGGTCGGGCGTTACGCCATCCGGATCGCCTGGAGCGACGGCCACGCGACCGGCCTCTACACCTTCGAGCACCTGCGCGCGATCTGCCCGTGCCCGGCGTGCGCGGGAGAAAAGGGAACCGCAGATGGACACCGATGAACGCCGATACGCACGGCGAGGGAACGACACGATCTTCCCTTCTCGTCATCCTATCACGAGGGGAAACGCCGGACGGCTGCCATCGTGTTATCCTGGAGGCCTCGGGACGCCTGATCGGAGCCGCGCATGAGAACAGCCGCCCTCGCCCTCGGTCTGAACCTCCACGCGCCCGCCGCCCACGCGCCCCGGACGATCTCGAGGGCGCCGAGGCGGTCGCAGATGAGTGCGATGCGCTCGGCCTCGCCGATC
>CAYUME010000447.1:0-4105 GCA_964445475.1 uncultured Planctomycetia bacterium | reverse complement strand
CTGTCGCGGGACCCGGCCCGGGGGGGCGCGGGCCGCACCACAACGGGGCCGGCGACGCCGCCGGCCTCCCCGAGACGTGGAGCACGACCGAGAACATCCTCTGGTCCGCCCCCCTCCCCGGCGTCAACGCCGCCACACCCGCCGTCGTGAAGGACCGCGTCTACGTCAGCGCGATCGACGACGGGACGAAGGACCTCCTCGCCCTCGGCTTCGACCGGAAAACGGGCAAGGCGCTCTGGCAGCAGAAGGTGGGGGTCGGCGGACGGACCTGGCGCCTCCGCCCCGGCCTCGAGAACAACATGGCCTCCTGCTCGCCCGTCGCCGACGCCGACCGGGCGATCTTCCTCTTCGCGACCGGGGACCTCGCCGCCTTCTCGCCCGACGGCAAGCCGCTCTGGGCGCGGAACGTCGCCCGGGACCACGGCTCCTTCGAGCACCTCTGGGGCTACGGCGCCAGCCCGCTCCTCTACAAGGACCGCCTGTACGTCCCCGTCCTCCGCCGCGACCGCCCGATCCAGGGCAAGCCGGAGCCGGGGAAGACCTATGACTCCTACCTCCTGGCCGTCGACCCGAAGACGGGGAAGGATCTCTGGCGGCATGTCCGGCCGTCGGAGGCGAAGGACGAGGCCCGGGAGGCCTACAGCACGCCCGTCCCGCGCGAAGAGGGCGGGCGCGCCGAGGTCCTGCTCCTCGGCGGCGACTGCGTCACGGGACACGACCCCGCGACCGGGCGGGAGCTCTGGCGGTGGGGCGACTGGAATCCCTCCCGGGTGGGCCACTGGCGGCTCGTCCCGTCCCCCCTCGCCGCGGAGGGGCTCGTCTTCGTACCCACCCCCAAGAAGAATCCCCTCTTCGCCGTGAAGCCCGCCGGGAAAGGGGGAACCGTCGCGTGGCAGAAGACCGACCTCACGCCCGACGTCTGCACGCCGCTCTACTACGACAAGCGGGTCTACGCCCTCGACGGCGACCGCAAACAGCTCGCCGCCTACGACCCGAAGACGGGAAAGGAGATCGCCTCCGTCGCCCTGCCCGGCAAGGAGGTCTTCCGCGCCTCTCCCACCGCGGCCGACGGACGCGTCTACTGCCTCAACGAGGACGGGACGGTGAGCGTGCTGGCGGCGGGGGACCTGAAGACGCTGGCGACGATCGCGATGGGCGACGGCCCCTGCCGGGCGTCGATCGCGCTAGCGGGGAACCGGATCGTCCTCCGGACGGGAAAGACGCTGTATTGCGTCGGGAAGCCGTAGGGACCGGGAGACGGCTGGCGGGAGCGACACCGACGACGATCGCGGGCCCCGATCACGCACCTCCCAGGCGCTTGCCCACCTGCTCCAGGACCCGGTACACGTCCGGGCGCTTCATGTAGCCCTTGCGCATCAGCAGGACGCCGACGAGCGGGATGGGAGGCTCCATGAACGACTGCATCTCCAGGCACTCGGACACCTGCTCGTGGGTGGCCAGCTTCTGCTCGATGGCGACCTTGCCGAACATCGCATCGACTTTCTGGCGCGGAATCTTGTTGAGGAAGGCGAAGGCGGCGTCCTCGCCCTCGGGCGCCTTGCCGCGGGCCGGGGCGGCCGCCTCGGGCGGGGCGGGACGGGGCGGAGGGGCGGGTTTCGGAGCGGGCGGCGCGACGGACGGCAGCCGGCCGAGGCCCATCGCGTCCCGGACGCGCGCCGCCTCGGCCTTCGCGTCATCGCGCTCCTTCTTCAGGCTCTTGTTCGTCTCGAAGAACTCGGCGAGCAGATCCTTCGCCTCCTTCAGCGCGATTTCCAGCTCGTACACCCGCTGGGCCGCCGCGTCGGAGGGAAGGGGGGGCGGCGCGGACTCCTGTTCCGCCCGGAAGACGGCGATCTCCTCGTCGAGCTTCTCCCGGTCCCGCGCCACGGCCTTGAGCAGGTCCATGTAGCCGGCGTGCTGCTTGGCCAGGCGCGCCCGGATCTCCTTCATCTCGGCCTGCTCGGCCTCCATCGAGGCGCGGAGGGCGTCCAGGGCGGCCTTCTGCTGCTCGAGCTCCTCCTTCTGGCGCCGGAGCTCGCCCTCCGGCGCGGCGGGGGGACCGCCGCCGAGGGACTTCGAAAGCGAGAGCTCCTGCCGCTGCCGGGCGAGACGCTCCCGCTCGGTCCGCATCTCGCCGGCGAGGACCTCGGACTGCTGGACGCGACGCTCGAGCTCCCGTTCCCGGATCTCGAAGGCCTTGCGCTCGCCCTCGAATCGCTTCCGCTCCTCCTCGATCCGGCTCCGCTCCGCCTCGAGCGCCGTCCGCTGCTTCTCGATGTCCCGGAGGGCCCCGGCGGGGGCGCCGGCGGCCCCGGCGGTGTCGAGGGCGGCGGTCTGGCGCTGCTGGGAGAGCCGCTCGCGCTCCGCCTTGACCGCTGCGCCCGACGCCTCGACCTGGTAGCTCAGGGTCTTCAGCTCGGAGGCCTTCGCCTCGAGGGTCGCGCGTTCCGCCTCGAGCCGCTTCCGCTCCTCCGCGGCGGCCTTCTGGGCGGCCTCGGCCTCCCGGCGCCGGGCCTCTATCTCCTGCCGCTCCTTCTTCACCCCGGCGTTCACGGTCTCGACCTCGGCCCGGAGGGCGTCGAGGGATCCCTTCTTCTTGTCGAGCGCCTCCCGCCGCGCGTCGAGACGGGCGTGCTCCTCCTGGACGTCCTGGAGGGCGCGCTCGAACTCCTTCCGCTGCTGTTCGAGCCGGTCGCGGTCCTGCTGGACGCGCGCGGCCTCGGCCTGGGCCTGGGACCGGAGGGTCTCGGCCTGGGCGCGCAGGGGCTCCGCCTCCTTCCGCTCCCGCTCGGCCTGCTCGCGCGCGGCGGCGGAGGTCCGGAGGGCCTGCTCCGCCTCCTGGCGCAGGCGCGCGACCTCGCCTTTCTCGGCCTCGAGGGCGGACCGTACGGAGGCGGCCTCCTTCTGCTGGGCGGTCCCGGCGGCGCGGTCGGCCTCCAGCTTCGCACGCTCGGCCTCCGCCCGCTGCCGCCCCTGCTCCAGTTCCTGCAGCTGACGGCCGTATGTCTCCCGGTCCGCCCGGAACCGAGCAACCTCCCCCTCGAGGTCGGCCTTCTGTTTCGCGACCGCGGCGCGCTCGGCCTCCAGGGCCTTCCGTTCGGCGCCGAGGGCCTGGCGGCCGGTGTCGGCGTCCTTCCGGAGAGCCCCCGCCTGCTCCTGATCGCGCCGCGCGGCCTCGGCGACGGCGCGGGCCTCGGCGCGCGAGGCCTCCAGGGCGGACACCTGTCGCTCGAGCTCGGCCTTCTGCTGGTCGACCTCGGCCTTGAGCCGGCCGATCTCGGCGCGGGCCTGCTCGAGGGCGCGGCGGTCGGACTCGAGGCGCTGGCCGCCGGCGACGGCCTCCTTCCCGGCGCGGTCGGCCTCGGCGGCCCGCGCGGCGAGCGCCTCCTGCTCCTTCCGGAGGCGGGCCTGGTCGTCCTCGAGCCGGACGCGGAGGGCCTCGAGGTCCTTCCGGACGCGCGCGGCCTGCTCCTGCTCGGCAGCCAGCTGCTTCCGCGCGATCTCGGCGGCCTGGACGGCCTCCCGCTGGCGCGCCTCGAAGGCCTCGCGCGCCTGCCGAAGCTGCGCGACGTCGGTCTCGGCTTGGGCGCGCAGGGCCTCGGCGGCGCCCTTCCGCTGGTCGAGATCGGCGGCCAAGGCCTCGGCCTGGCGGCGCTCGGCGCGGACGGTCTCGGCCTCGCGGGCAACCTCCTCGCGCCGCTTTGCGAGGGCCTCCTCCTCCTGGCGGACCAGGACGCGGGCGGACTCGAGCTGGGCGCGGAGGGCCTCGACCTCGGCGCGCCCGCGCCCGAGCGACTCCCGCTCGGACTCCAGCTGCTGCCGCCCGCTCTCCGCGGCCTGGCGGGCCTGCTCGTGCTCCTGGCGCTGCCGGAGGAGCTGCTCGCGCTCGCGGGCGAGGGTGGCGCCGCCGGCCTCGGCCTGGCCGCGCAGGACCTCGAGGGCCTGCTGCTGGCGCGCCAGGTCCTCCCGGCCGGCATCGTACCGCCGGTGCTCCTCCTCCACGGCCTGCCGCTGGCGGGTGAGCTCCGCGCGCTGCTGCTCGAGCAGCTCGCGCTCGCGCTGGAGCCCCTCGCCGACGGACGCGGCCTGGCCGCGGAGGGACTCC
>CAYUME010000446.1:4559-4729 GCA_964445475.1 uncultured Planctomycetia bacterium | reverse complement strand
CGGCGATCTTGGCGATGGGGAAGCCGGTGGCCTTGGAGGCCAGCGCCGAGGAGCGGGAGACGCGGGGATTCATCTCGATGACGACGATCCGCCCGTCCTTCGGGTTGACGGCGAACTGGATGTTCGACCCGCCCGTCTCCACCCCGATCGCCCGCATGACCGTCAGCGCC
>CAYUME010000446.1:0-4549 GCA_964445475.1 uncultured Planctomycetia bacterium | reverse complement strand
AATGATCTTAAGGGACGCATCGCGCAGGATCTGATACTCCTTGTCCGTCAGGGTCTGCGCCGGGGCGACGGTGATGGAGTCGCCGGTGTGGACCCCCATCGGGTCGAAGTTCTCGATGGAGCAGACGATCACGACGTTGTCCTTCCGGTCCCGCATCACCTCCAGCTCGAACTCCTTCCAGCCGAAGATGGACTCCTCGATGAGGACCTCGCGGACGGGGCTGAGGTCGAGGCCGCGCCCGGCGATCGCCTCGAATTCCTCGACGTTGTAGGCGATGCCGCCGCCGGTGCCGCCCAGGGTGAAGGAGGGGCGGATGACAAGGGGCAGGCCGATCTGCTCGCGGATGGCGTGGGCCTCGGCGACGGAGTGGGCGTATCCGCTGCGGGGGAGGTCGAGCCCCGCGTCGAGCATCGTCTGCTTGAAGAGCCTCCGGTCCTCGGCCCGGTGGATGGCGTCGGCTTTCGCGCCGATCAGCTCCACGCCGAAGGCCTTCAGCACGCCGTGGTCGTGGAGGGCGATGGCGGTGTTCAGCCCGGTCTGCCCCCCGAGGGTGGGCAGGAGGGCGTCGGGCCGCTCCTTCTCGATCAGCCGGGCCACCATCTCCCACGTGACCGGCTCGACGTACGTCCGGTCCGCCATCTCCGGGTCGGTCATGATGGTGGCGGGGTTCGAGTTGATCAGCACGACGACGTATCCCTCCTCGCGGAGGGCCTTGCAGGCCTGCGTCCCGGAGTAGTCGAACTCGCAGGCCTGCC
The DNA here is from genome assembly GCA_964445475.1 of uncultured Planctomycetia bacterium. Taxonomy (GTDB): domain Bacteria; phylum Planctomycetota; class MHYJ01; order CAYUME01; family CAYUME01; genus CAYUME01. The sequence goes on along the minus strand of CAYUME010000446.1, from coordinate 3,794 downwards.
CGATGATGATGGGGCCGGAGCCGATGATCAGGATCTTCCGGAGGTCGGTCCGCTTGGGCATAAAATCCGCTTATGCAGGGGGGCCGTCCAGGAGAAGGGTAAAAAATCGATGGAGGGTAGTGCGGGCGGGCAGCGGAGTCAAGCCCAAATCCGGAGCGGCGCGGCGGGGACCCGCCTACTCCTCCAGCCGGACGCTGTCGACCACGAGCTCGATCGTCCCGGCGCCGAACCAGGAATAGCTCAGGAGCGTGATGGCGGTCCAGTTCGGCGTCCCCTCCGCCACGAATCCGGCGAGGGGAAGACGGACCTGGCGCCACGTCCGGTCGACGCGGAACTCGGCGAAATAGTAGTCGCGCGGGAAGAGGGAATAGCAGCAGAAGAGGACCTGTCCGGTCTGGTCGCCGGTGGCGCGTACCCAGAAGTTCACGGCCTTGACGCGGGTGAAGTCCTCCGAGGCCAGCTTGAACCCGGCAATGGACCCCTCGCGGGGGGGCGGGGTGCCGGGGGTGGGGGGACGGGGCCCGGCGGGACGGGTGGTCAGCCGGAGACGGAGCGCCCCCGCCCCCTCCTTGACCAGCGCGGGGTCGACCACGCGCTCGAACTCGGCGTTCGGGGACTTGGCGGCGCCTTTCATGTCCAGCGCCGTCTCGAAGCCGTTCACGAGACGCCCGTCCGGGTGCGGGATGGTGCGCAGGAAGTCCCTCGCCTGGACCGCCGCCGGGCTGTCGGGAAAGTCCTTCAGGAGCTTCGCCACGAGGGCGTGCGCCTCGCGGATCTGCCGCTTCTGGACCGCGGCCTTGGCCTGGGCCAGCAGGGCGTCCGCCTCCCCGGAGGCGATCCGCCCGCGGAGCCGGGCGACGGTCTCCTCCAGGCGCGTCCGGGAGGCGTCGGGCAGCGACTTGCCGTGCTTCTCGAGAAGGCCCTCCAGGAGCTCCTTCTGACGCCCCGTCTCCGCCGCGTCCTTCGGCGGCAGGCAGACCGCGGCCACGACGCCGGCGACCTCCGCATCCGAGTCCTCGCCGAGCTGCTTCGCCCGCACCAGGTGTGCCAGCGCATTGTCGAAATCCCCGTGCAGCTCGTACAGGCTCCCGAAGCGCACCAGGGCTTTCGCGTCGTCGTCGCGCGTGACGCTTTTCGCCAGGTCGATCAGGGAGGCGATATCGAGAGCGGGAATCCCCTGGGAGATCGTCCCCAGGCTCCCGTCCCGCATCCGGACCTGGAGATCGATGTTCCCCTTCGCGACGTTGAAGTCCGAGATGACCGCCTCCACGACGTCGGGAACGACCTTGAGGATCGGAAAGCTCAACCGGGGCTTCCGATCCTTGAAGGCCTGCTTGTTGAGGTGAAGCGTCTCCCAGAGCTGCTGGCCGGCGCGGATGCAGGCGACCTGGTGATCGGTGATCGGACCGAAGGCGTTCCGGTCGCGGCGGATGGCGTCGTAGAGCTCACCGTACCGGTGGGCGGCCAGCAACTTGGGCCCGTCGCCCGTGAGAGGGACAGGGGGAGGGACGGCACCGGCGGGGGCGGAAACGTCGGGCGGCTTGACGGCCACGCCGGAGTCGGGCGGCTTCGTGCCGTCGGGCGGCTTCGTGCCGTCGGGCGGCTTGACCGCAACACCGGAATCAGGCGGCTTGGACGTCCCGGCCCGCTCGGCGGCAAGCCGTCGGGCCTCCTCCTCTTTCTTGAGGGCCTCGGCCTCGATGGCCTTCCGCTCCTCGTCCGTCTTCGCCTGCTCGCGCCGCTTCCGGAGATCCTCCATCTCGAGCTGGAGCTTCGCCAGCTTCTCCTCCATCTCCTTCCGCTGGCGCTCGGCGTCGGCGAGGCGCCGCCTCTCCTCCTCCTCCTGCATCTTCCGGATCTGCTTCTCCCGGTCGAGGGCGGTGGTGCACTGACCGATCGCCCGGATCACGTCCTCGTGGAAGGGGTCGATGTCGCGCGCCTGCTGGAGGAGAACGAGCGCCTCGGCATACCGCTTCTGGTCGAGGCGCGACTTCCCGTCGCGCAGGGCCGCCTCGAACTGCTGGCGCTGCAGCTGCTTCTGGCTCGGGCCGCTCAGGGAGAGGACCCCGACGGCGACGAGGGCGACGGCGGCGGCCGCCAGCGCGCTGGCCAGCACGGGGTTGTTCCGGACCTTCTTCTGCATCCGGTAGATCGTGCTCTGGGGACGGGCGAGGATCGGCTCCCCCTCCAGCCACCGGTCGAGATCGTGCGCCAGCGCCTTGGCCGTCTGGTATCGACGGGTCGGGTCCTTCTCCATCGCCCGCTGGCAGATGATCTCGAGATCCTTCGGGACGGGGTGCTTGGCGACCTCGGAGGGCGGGACCGGGTCGACCTTCAGGACCTGCATCACGATGTCGATGGAGCTGCCCTTCGTGAACGGCGGCCGGCCGCAGAGGCACTCGTACAGGATCGCGCCGAGGGAGTAGACGTCCGTCCGCGCGTCGAGCCGCTTCTTGCCGCCCGAAGCCTGCTCCGGGGACATGTACGCCGGGGTGCCGAGGATGAGGCCGCTCACCGTGATCGTGGCGGCGTCCTTCCGCTCCGCGTGGATGCTCTTCGCCAGCCCGAAGTCGGTGACGTGAGGCCGCCCCTGCTGGTCCATCAGCACGTTCTGAGGCTTCACGTCCCGGTGGATGATGCCCTGCTCGTGCGCCGACTGGACGGCGAGGGACACGTCCCGGACGATCTCCGCCGCCCGCCGGAACGAGTTGCCGGCCCGGCTCGACCGGCGGCCGCCCTCCGTCTCGTGCTCGTGCCGAAGCCGGCCGGCCTTGATCCACCGGTCGAGCGTCATCCCGTCCACGTACTCCATCGCGAGGTAGTAGTGGCTCTGGAACTGGCCCACCTCGTAAATGGAGACGATGTGGAGGTGCTTCAACTTGGCCGCCGTCTGCGCCTCCCGGTAGAACCGCTTGATCTCCTCCTCGGTCGCCGCGGGCTGGGGACCGGAGGACGTCGCCCCCCGGCTGGAGAGCATCTTCACCGCCACCATCCGGCGCAGGTCGTTCTGCCAGGCCTTGTAGACCACGCCCATCCCGCCCCGTCCCAGCTCCTTGACCAGGATGTACTTCCCGAAGTGGGAGAGCGGGTTCTTCGCCGCCACCGCCACCTCCGGCGGCGCGTCCCCGATCTGGATCGGGGGCATATCGTGCACCGACTCCTCGACGTGCACCGAGTCGAGGGCCTTCGGGGGGACGATCGGGCCGCCGCACTTCTTGCACCGGTATTCCTTCCCTTCCTGGTAGCCGCTGACGTTGTACTTCACGTTGCAGCGGGAACAGGCGAGGATGGTCTTCTGCTGGACGGAGAGGAGCTTCGCCACGGCCGCCTGGGCGACATACCCCTTCTGAACGAGGAGCTCGCCGAGGCGCGGGGGCGACTCGCCCCGATCCTCCGCCTCCGCCTGGATCCGGAGGCACTCGTTGATCTGCTGGGGCGACGCCAGGTTGTGCTGGGCGATGAGCTTGCCGAAGAGCGCGTCCTCGTGGCGGGCCGGCGTGATCGGGCTCGGCTGCTGGAAACGGGCCTTCTGCTCCTCGAGGATCGACACGAGCTTCGTGTCGCTCAGGAAGCCCTTCTCAACCAGGATGATGCCGAGCGACCGCGGCGTACGGCCCGCGCTGGAATCCTGCGACTGCTCCTGGATGCAGCTCTGGAGCTCGTCCTTCGTGATGTAGCCGCGCTCCACGGCGATGCGGCCGAGCAGCAGGCTGCCCTGCAGGGCCCCGGGAGGGGCCCCCTCGGCCACGGGGGAAGCCGCCGGGGCCGGGGGTCGGGCCATCCGGCTGCACCAC
>CAYUME010000445.1:0-4729 GCA_964445475.1 uncultured Planctomycetia bacterium | reverse complement strand
CGTCGCCGCCACGCGCCCCCGCGCGGCGGCGACGGCGGCGTCCGCGCGGAACTGCACGTCGGCCGTCGAGAGCGAGGGATCGCTCCAGATCCGCTTGTAGACGTCGCGGTCGAGAAAGACCGTCCCCTGCGGCCACCCCTGGTCTTCGACGACCGCGAGCACGTCGAAACGCTTCCGCCCGGCGGGGGTCTCGAGCTCGAGGGCGTCCCCCGCCGCGATCCCGTAAATGAGGGAGAAGTTTCCGGAGACGACGGCGCCGGTCCCGTCGATGAGCCCCGCGCGGGCCTCCGGGGGGACGAACCCGGTCTTGCCGCGCCGATCCTGCATCCGCGCGTACCCGGCCACGTCGACGGCGGCAATCCGGATGTCGCGGTCCCGGTGGGGGATGATCGCCTCGCGGACGCCGACGACCGTCTCGACGCCTTCGACCCCGGCGAGCTCGTCGAGCAGCGCCTCCGGCAGGGGGGCGCCGGCGTAGAATCCGCCCCCCAGGTCGGCCGCGGTGACCGTGCAGTCGAAGGCGAAGGAATCCTCCATCCACCGCGCGGCGTGGCCCTTGACGCCCAGGATGATCGACGCGGCGCTCACCATGAGGGCGAGGGTGCCGGCCAGCGCCGTGGCGGTGAGCGCCGACCGCTGGGGGTGCTGGACGAGGTTGTCCGCGGCCAGCCGGCCCGGGAGCTTGAAGGCGCCCGCCAGCGGCGCCCGCAGGAGCTGCGCCCCCCACAGCGTCAGCTGGGGCAGGACGAGGGCGCAGCCGAGAAAGGCGAAGAAGGCGCCCGCCAGCCCCGCGTTCGAAAAGACGGGGAAGACCGAGCAGGCGGCGGCCAGGAGGAGACAGACCGCCCCGGCGGCGCAGGTCGCGGCGCACCCGCCGCCGCCCCGCGCCGGCAGACCGCCGTGGCGGATCATCTCGATCGGCGAGACCGACATCGCCTGGCGCGCCGGGACGTACGTCGCCACGATCGCCGTCGCCGACCCCACCACCGCCACCAGCAGGACGGTCCGCAGCGGCAGCACCACCGCCTCCACCGTCACGACCGCCGCGACCATGTTCACCTCTTGCGAGGCCATCTCGAGCAGTCCGAAGGCCAGGAGATAGCCGAAGCCGATCCCGGCCGCGGATCCCAGCATCCCGATGACCGCCCCCTCCCCGAGCACGGCGCGGAAGACCTGTCCCCGCGTCGCCCCCAGCGCGCGGAGCGTCCCGATCTCCCGGATCCGCTCGACGACCGAGAGGGAGAGGGAGTTGTAGATGATGAAGACGCCGACGAGCAGGGCGACCACGCTGATCCCGGCGAGGGCCTGCATGCGCGAGAGCGCCTCGTCGAGCATCGAGTTGGTCCGCGGCGGCGTGCGGACCGTGTAGTCGGAGCCGAGCGCCTCCCGGATCCGCCCGGCCGTCCCCTCCACGTCCCCCGCCACGCAGATCTCGATCCGGTCCACCCGTCCGGCCCCGCGGAAGAGCTTCTGGGCCGACCCGAGGCCGAGGACGAGGAGGTTCCCCCCCAGCACCGAGGCGGGCCCCTCGTCCTTGACGATCGCCCCCACCGCCACCGGCCGGGGACCGGACGGGGTGTCGAGCTCGAAGGTCGCCCCGGCCTTCAGCCCGTGCCGCGCGGCAAACCGCTGGGTCACGACGGCGGCGTCGCGCAGGAGGAACGAGACGGGATCGAGCCCGGCGAGGTCCCCCTCCGTCATGTCCCACCGCCGGAAGGCCGCCTCCCGGCGGAAGTCGAGCCCCAGGACCATCAGCGGCCCGTCCGTCCGCGCCCGCGTCATCGTCGTGCTGAGCTGGATCACCGGGGCGGCCTGCACGCCGGGGAGGCGGTCGAGCCGATCCAGGACCGCCGCGTCGACGCCGCCCGCCCCACCCCGGACGACGTGCAGCTGGGCGTTCCCGCAGAGGCGCTCGACCATCCGGCGGAAGGCCTCCACGGTGCTGGCGTTGGAGGCGTCCACGGCCACGAAGAGGGCCGCGCCGAGGGCGACGACGAGGACGTTGAGGACGGCCCGGAAGGGATGACGCCGGGTGTAGCGCCAGCTGAAATAGCGCAGGATCCACTTCATGCCAGCCGCCCATCCTGCAGCCGCAGGAGCCGCGTCCCGCTGCCCCCCACCCGCTCGTCGTGGGTGACGATCACGACGGCGCGGTCGCGGGCGAGCTCCCGGAGGATCCCGAGGACCTCCTGCCCCGTGGACGTGTCGAGATTGCCCGTGGGCTCGTCGGCCAGGAGGATGCCGGGATCGGTCACGAGGGCCCGGGAGATGGCCACCCGCTGCATCTCGCCGCCGGAGAGCTCGTCGGGACGGTGGTCCATCCGTTCCGCCAGCCCCATGCGCCGGAGCAGCGCCTCCGCCCGCCCGCGCACCTCCGGGCGGGAATCGCCGTTGAGGAGGGCGGGGAGACAGACGTTCTCGATCGCCGTGAGGGTCGGGACCAGGTTGAAGAACTGGAAGACGAAGCCGATCGCGCGCCGCCGCAGGAGGGTCAGCGCGTCGTCGTCCATCCGGGCGGTCGACTCCCCCGCGACGCGCACCTCGCCCGACGTCGGCAGGTCGAGGCAGCCGGCCAGGTGGAGGAGGGTGGACTTGCCGGAGCCGCTCGGCCCCATGATGGTGACCAGCTCGCCGCGGCGGATGTCGAGGGAGACGCCGTCGAGGGCGGTGACGGTGCGCGTCCCCTGGGTGTAGACCTTGCGGACGTCCCGGAACGCGACGGCGGGGGCGGACTCCGCCGGGTCCGGCGATGCGGCCGGGGACCCCGTCGCGGCGGTCGTATCGGGGCCGTCGGCCATACACCTGTTCTCCCGCCCGCATCCGTGCGGCAGGAAGCGCCGGCCGGATCGGAGGGCGGAGGATAACACGATGCCGCGTCCTTTTCCAGACCCTGCGGGGGCGGGGATCCCTCCGGTCTTCTCTTCCCGGCCGGGACGGGAACCGGAGGAGCCGATCCGCCGGCATCGACATACGGAAGGGATCCCGCGCGGTCCGGCCAGAATCCCCCATCGGGAACCCTGCAACTATGGTTTGCCCGTGATCGGAGAATTTGGTACAAAATGACGATTGAGTCGGCTTGGTTCCCCCCTCGGTCCCGGGACGGCCCAGGTCCGGCTTGGACTGCCGGGATGCCGCCGAGACGAAGGCCTTGGGTGAAGGCGGCCCACCGGGGTTCACCGCGTTCGAGGACCGTTGTGTGAACACGGCAGCACAGACCTCGCGCCTCCCTCCGCTCCCGGTCACCGCCCCGATCGAGGCGCGCGTCGACCGGGCTGTCGAAGCCGCCCAGGATTACCTCCTCAACCGCCAGGATCCTAACGGGTACTGGTTTGCGGAGCTGATCGGCGACTCGACGCTCGAGTCCGACGTCGTGATGCTGATGCACTTCCTCGGGCGGGTGGACGAGTACAAGCAGCGCCGGCTGCTCAAGTTCGTCCTGAGCCAGCAGAACCCCGACGGCGGCTGGTCGATCTACCACGGCAGCCCGAGCGATCCCAACGCGACGCTGAAGGCCTACTTCGCCCTGCGGCTGGCGGGCTACACGGACAAGGATCCGCGGCTGCAGAAGGCCCGCCGCCGGATCCTGGAGCTGGGCGGGATCGAGGCCTGCAACAGCTACTCGAAATTCTACCTCGCCCTCTTCGGCCAGTACGACTGGACGAAGCTGCCGGCGATGATCCCCGAGATCGCGCTGCTGCCGCCGCTGCGCTGGGGATTCAACCTCTACCGGATCTCGTCGTGGACGCGGGCGATCGTCGTCCCGATGCTGATCATCTACGCCCTCCGGCCGCGCGTGGAGATCCCGTTCTCGGTGCGCGACCTGGCGGTCCCCTTCGAGCCCCGCAGCCCGAAGGGGCTCCGCAAGAAGCTCTGGCACGCGATCTTCCGGTTCGCCGACCGCCTCCTGGGCTTCTACAACCGGCTGGAGATCAAGACCGTCCGCGACCGGGCGATCGAGGCGGCCCGCGCCTGGATGATCGAGCGGATGATGAAGCCCGGCGGGCTGGCCGCCATCTACCCGCCGATGGTCAACACGATCATCGCCCTGAAGGCCCTCGGCTATCCGCCGGACTCCCCCGAGATGCGAAAGGCCCTCCGCGACCTCGAGGAGCTCCAGATCGCCGACGACGGCCTCATGCGCGTCCAGCCCTGTTTCTCCGCCCTCTGGGACACGGCCTGGGCGGTCAACATCCTGGCCCGCAGCGGCATGGCCTCCACGCCGGCCGTCCAGCGGGGCGCCGACTGGCTCCTCTCGAAGCAGATCTTCACCGGAGGGGACTGGCAGGTCAACTGCCCCGGCGTCGAGCCGGCGGCCTGGGCGTTCGAGTTCGACAACCCCGTCTACCCGGACACCGACGACACCTGCGCGGTCCTCATGGCCCTTCACTACGCCGGCCGGCAGAACGAGCCGGGGTTCGCCAAGGCGGTGCGCTGGCTCGAGGCCATGCAGAACCCCGACGGCGGGTGGGGCGCCTTCGACCGGAACATCGACTGGAAGGCCCTCGAGAACATCCCCTGGGCCGACCACAACGCCCTCCTCGACCCGAGCACGGTGGACTTCACGGGCCGCATCATCGAGACCTTCGGATACCTCGGCAGGACCACCTCCGACCCGGTCGTCGCCCGCGCCGTCTCCTTCCTGCGCCGCAGCCAGGAGCACGACGGATCCTGGTTCGGCCGCTGGGGCGTCAACTACATCTACGGCACCTGGCAGGTCCTCGTCGGCCTC
>CAYUME010000444.1:3275-4741 GCA_964445475.1 uncultured Planctomycetia bacterium | reverse complement strand
GGCGCCCTCGCCCGCTCGCCGGACGGGTCGACCCTGGCCGTGGCGGGCGACGCGGAGCGGACGTTCCTGCTCTGGGATACGGGCCTCTGGCAGCGGATCGACGACCGTCGGGGGCATGCGGGAATCGTGAACGCGCTCGCCCTGGCGCCGGACGGGGGCCTGCTGGCTTCCGCCGGGACGGAGGCCGGCGTCTTTCTGTGGGACGCGCGGAGGGGGCGGCCCCGGGGGCCGGGCTTGTCGACGCGGGGCGGCGCGACGGCCTTTTCGTCGCTGGCCTTCTCGCCTGACGGACGCCTGCTCGCGATCGGCTGGGAGGGGGGGGTGATCCTGCTGGGCGCGGCGGCGGGGGGGGCGCGGGAGGATATCCTCTGGCCGTCTCCGGTCCTGTCCGTGGCCTTCTCGCCGCGGAGCCGCCGGCTGACCTTCGCCTCGGTCGGCGAGACGCTCCGTGTCGACGCGGCGGACGGGGCGACGCCTCGCGCGATCGGTCGCGGCGAGCGCGGGGGATTCTTCGGCCGCAAGCTCTCGCCGGACGGCCGCCTTCTCTTCCTCTACGCGGGGCAGAGCGACGACCGCGTCCGGATCCTGGCCGCGGCGACGGGCCGCGAGATCGCACGCCTGCCCGATCGCACCGCCTGCTGGATGGAGCCGGACTTTTCCCCCGACGGACGCCTGCTCGCCTGCGGCGGCGGGGAGGAGGGCGTCACCGTGGTGGAGTCCGCGACCGGGGGCGTCGTCGTCCGCCTCCCGAACGACGGGGAGCCGATCCGCCGCGCCGTCTTCGCACCCGGCGGACGTCTGCTCGCCCTCCAGGACGGCTATCGGGACGTCCGTCTGGCGGACCTCGGGACGGGTCGCATCCTCCAGAAGGTGGAGCCCGGGGGGGCCGGGCTGGGGGATGCGCTGGCCTTCGTTCCCGCCGTCCGCGCGATCGCCGCGGCCGCCGGGGATACTTCGATCCTGATCTGGGACGCGGGGCCGGCCTGGCGGGCCCTGGAGGCGGAGCCGGTCCCCGATCTTCCCGATGCCGACACGGCGTGGGCGGACCTGGCCGGGAAAGACGCCGCGCGCGCCTGCCGGACCGTCCGCGCCCTGGGGCGGGCGGGGGACCGGGGCGTCGCCCGGCTGTCGGATCGCCTGGGCCGCCCGGTTGACCCCGACGGATCGGCCCCCCGCGTCCGGCGGCTGGTGGCGGGGCTGGACGACGACGATTTCGAGGTCCGCGAGCGCGCGGTGCGGGAGCTGAAGGAGGTCGGCGACGGCGTCGTCCCCGCGCTCCAGCAGGCCCTCGCTTCGGCCCGGTCGGCGGAGAGCCGGGCGCGGCTGGAGGCGGTCCTGGCGGACGTCGACACCGACGCGCCCGTCCCGCTCGCACCCGGCGACCTGCTGGCGCGCCACCGCGCGGTGTGGGCCCTGGAGCGGATCGGGACCCCTGCCGCCCGCTCGATCCTGGAGCGGCTCGCGGC
>CAYUME010000444.1:0-3265 GCA_964445475.1 uncultured Planctomycetia bacterium | reverse complement strand
TGCGCGAGCGCGGCGAGGCGCGGGATGCCCTCGACCGGATGGACGCCCGGGAATGAGGGCGGACGGCGGGCTGCGGAACGGCCGCGTCTCGCCCGGTTCGATCGGCCTCCGGCGTCCTGATGAAGGAGCGATCCGGATTCCACGGCCGTCTGTTTCCGGGTAGAATCCCGCCCCGGACCCGGGCCCCTTATGGAGGACATGAGACATGTCGCGCCGCCTGCTGCCCGCCGTGACCGTCCTGCTCCTGCTGGCTCCCACCGTTCCCCTCCGGGCCGGCGACGCCGGACCCGTATGGCCCCATTGGCGCGGGCCGGACCGGAACGGCATCTGTTCGGAAAAGGACTTCAAGGTGGACTGGTCGGGCGGCCTCAAGACGCTCTGGAAGGCCTCCGTCGGCACCGGATTCTCCTCCTTCGCCGTCGCCGACGGCCGCGTCTATACGACGGGCAACGCGGGCGACACCGACACCGTCTACGCCTTCGACGCCGCGACGGGGAAGGCGCTCTGGACGCATGCCTACCCGTGCCCCCTCGAGCCGAAGTACTACGACGGCGGCACCAGCGCCACGCCGACGGTCGACGCGGGGAAGGTCTACACCCTCAGCAAGGTCGGCCACCTCTTCTGCCTCGACGCGGGGACGGGGAAGGTCGACTGGTCCCGCAACGTCAGCGAGGATCCCGGCGCGAAGCCGCCGACCTGGGGCTTCGCCGGATCGGCCTACGTCGACGGCCCGCGGCTGATCCTCAACGTCGGCTCGGCCGGGCTCTGCCTCGAGAAGGCGACCGGGAAGACCCTCTGGGCGTCCGGAAACGGCCCGGCCGGCTACTCGACGCCCCTCCCGTGCGAGATCGGCGGGAAGCGGACCGCGGTCCTCTTCGTCCAGAAGGCCGTCATCGGCGTCGACCCGGAGACCGGCAAGCTTCTCTGGGAGCACCCCTGGAAGACGAGCTACGACGCGAACATCGCCGACCCGATCGTCGCCGGCAACGAGGTCTTCATCGCCTCCGGGTACGGGACCGGCTGCGCCCTGCTGAAGGTCGACGGCGGCGCGGCCGCCGAGGTCTGGCGCAACAAGAACATGCGCAACCACTTCAACTCCTGCGTCCTCTGGGAGGGGCACGTCTACGGCGTGGACAACGACGCGGGGAAGAAGAACGAGGTCCGGTGCCTGGACTGGAAGACGGGCGAGCTGAAGTGGGCGCAGGAAGGGCTCGGCTGCGGATCGATCGCGGTCGCGGGCGGGAAGCTGCTGGTCCTCGGCGAGAAGGGGGATCTCGTCCTGGCGGAGGCCTCGCCCGCCGGGTGGAAGGAAATCACGCGCGCGCAGATTCTCGGCGGGAAGTGCTGGACGGTTCCCGTCCTCTGCGGCGGCCGCCTCTACGCCCGCAACGCGAAGGGTGACGTGGTCTGCGTGGAGATGAAGTAGCGCGCGGACGGACCGCAGTCCTTCCGAACCCCAGCGCGGTCGAACCGCAACCGAGAATAGCCGCCAAGAACGCCAAGAACAACAGCTTGGCGTCCTCTCTGTTCCACTTGGCGATCTTGGCGGCAAACTTGTTCGCACGGCAGCAAGAATCCACTGTGTTCCTCCGCGGTTTCAATAGGCAATGGGGTTGAAGATGAGCCTGCACCCGTTTTGCGTCCCGGAGGGATTCCGGCGGACGGCCGCGGCGCTCGCCGCGGCCGTGGTCACGTCGGCGATGGCGTCGCCGGCCGGTGCGGAGGACTGGCCCGGCTGGCGCGGGCCGCGCCACGACGGCACCTCCGCGGAGACGGTCGCCCCGTGGGCCGCCGACGGCCCGAGGCCGCTCTGGAAGGCCGCCGTCGGGACCGGCTACTCCGCCGTCGCCGTGGCCGGCGGCCGGCTCTTCACGATGGGGAACGTCGACGGCCGCGAGACCGTCTTCTGCCTGGACGCCGCGACCGGCCGCGAGCGCTGGCGGTACGGCTACCCGTGCGAGCTGAAGCCGCTCCGGGGCGACCTCGGCGGACCCGGCGCGACCCCCGCCGCGGACGGCGACCGCGTCTACGCGATCGGCCACGACGGGCACCTGGCCTGCCTGGAGGCCGGGAGCGGCAGGCCGGTCTGGACGTGCGACGTCCGCAAGGACCTGGGTCTCGAGCCGTCCCGCTATGGGTTCCCCGCCTCGCCGGTGGTCGACGGCCGGCTCCTCCTCCTGAACCTGGGGGCGGGAGGGATCGCCCTCGAGAAGGCGTCCGGCCGCGTCGCCTGGCGCTCCGCGCCGGGGCCCGGCGGCTACGCCAGCCCCGTGCCGTACGAGTCCGGCGGCCGGCGCTGCATAGGGCGCGTCGCGCCGGCGGGGGTCGGCTCCGGCGACGCCGCGGACGGCCGCGAGCGCTGGCGGCACCCGTGGCAGACCCAGTACGACCTGAACCTCGCGAGCCCCCTGGTCGCCGCGGGGCGCGTCTTCATCTCCTCCGGGTACGACAAGGGGTGCGCGCTGCTGGCGGACGGGCCCGACGGCGCGACCCTGCTCTGGCAGAGCCGCGTGATGCGCAACCACTTCAGCAGCGGCGTCGTCCGCGACGGACACGTCTACGGCTTCGACGGCAACACCCACAGCCCGGCGGACTGCTCGCTCGCGTGCGTGGCGCTCGAGGACGGCCGGGAGCGGTGGCGCCACGACGGGCTTCGCCTGGGCGGCCTCGTGCGGGCGGGCGCGAACCTGATCGTCCTCGACGAGCGGGGGGAGCTGGCGATCGTGGAGGCGACGCCGGAGGCCTTCCGGCCGCTCGCCCGGGCCCACGTCCTCGGCGGCCGCTGCTGGACGCCTCCCGTCCTGTCCGACGGGCGTCTCGTCGCCCGCAACGCGGACGGGGACGTGGTGTGTGTGGAGCTCCGGAAGGGCCCATGACCGACTCCCGTCCGACCGACCCGGTCCCGTATCGCCGCGAGCGCTTCGAGGTCCTGCTGCCGGCGGACCGCCTCTACAGCCCGTCGCATTTCTGGCTGCAGCGGGACGCGGAGGGCGCTTGGCGCGTCGGTTTCACGCCCTTCGCCGTCCGCCTGCTCGGCGAGCCCGTCGAGTGCGCCGTCACGGCGGCGGCGGGCGCCCCGGTCGGCGTCGGCCAGGTGGTCGGCTGGGTCGAGGGGTTCAAGGCGGTCACGGAATTGTATGCGGTGGTCGAGGGGACGCTGGTGGGCGGAAATCCCGAGCTGGAACGGGACGTGTCGCTGTTGAGGCAGGTCCCCTTCGGGCGCGGCTGGCTCTCCCGGGTGGCGGGGACGCCCGCGGCGGACTGC
>CAYUME010000443.1:0-4742 GCA_964445475.1 uncultured Planctomycetia bacterium | reverse complement strand
GTCGTCGTCCGGCAGGGCGTCGCCGGCGAGGATCCGGAGCGTCAGCCGCGCGCCGCCCGGGGCGGCCAGGGGGAAGACGGCGGTGTCGTCCCCCCCGGCGGCGAGGCGGAGGGGGATGTTGCGGGCCGGCCGGTCGTCGAGCGTCACGGCCACGGTGACCTCGCGCGCGGCGCCGCTGAAGTTGCGGACGCGGAGGAAGACCTGCGCCTCCTCTTCGCCCCACGCCCGGCCGGCGCCCCCCTCCACGAAGGCGACGTTGGGGGCGTCCGAGCCGCAGAGACGGACCTCCGCCTTCGTCTCCTTCACCTGCGCCGGCAGCTCCGGCTCGCCGCGCGCCGCGCCGTCGGTCAGGAGGACGAGCCGTCCGCCGCCGAGGCGCCGGAGCCAGGCGGAGGCCTCGCGGAGGGCGGGGACGAGCGTGCCGGCGGGGGCGTCCGGGGCGCGCGCGGCCAGCCAGCGGGGCCAGGCCTCGGGCGCGGCGGCGAAGTCGACGTCGAAGACCGCCTCGACGCCGCGGCCGGCGCAGAAGACGCGTACGGGGCCGCGCGCGGCGCGGACGAGGCGGTCGGCCTCGGCCTTCGCGAGGTCGAAGCGGCGGACCGCCCCCTCGCGGGCCCGCAGGCTGAGGGTGGCGTCGAGGACGACGGCGAGGGGCTTCGCGTCGGGCGCCCCGGAGGCGGCGGACCCGGGGGCTTCGCCCGGGCCGGCGAGGCCGAGGGTGAGGAGCGAGAGGACGGCGAAGCTGAGGAGGAGGCCGAGGAGGTGGCGGGGCCAGCCGAGGGCGGTGCGCTCGGGGGCGTCCTTGAGCGCCGCCTCCCAGAGGCGCAGGCACGGGACCTCCATCCGGCGCCGCTTTCCCCGGTAGAGGTGGAAGGCGAGGATCGGGAAGCCGAGCGCGAGGAACCAGAGCGCCCCGGGGTTGGCAAAGGCCATGGGCGGGATTTTGCCGCCAAGTGGGCGGGGACGCCAATGAATTCCCCCCACGTCTGCGAGAACGGCAAGGCGTTCCTCGGTTCGGATGGTGAAATGTGTTCAAATGTACACGCGTATGTTAACTTGATCACATTCTGGATTGGTGCCGCGGCGGGAGGATTGACAGGGCATGGGGAGGGGCGCGCTTACGGTGGCGCGGTCTCCGCAACCGGGGGAACCGCGCTGATCTGCGTCCCTCGGCGTTCCTCTTCGATCCCTCATGCGAGCACGTCGGGGGATTCTCGGATGAACAGACCGGGACCGGTCCTCGTCCTGACTCTCGCGCTTCTGCCGGCGACCGGATTCTTCCTGTCGGCCGACGAGCCGCCCGACGGGATCTCCGCATTGCCCGCGGCCTGGAGGGCCGACTGGGCCGCGCCGCCCGCCGCCTGCCGCCCCCTCCAGATCGTCCACGGCATCCCGCCCCAACGCGCCACCCCCGAGGGCATGGCCTACTACAAGGACCGCGGGCTCGGCGGGATCGTCTGCAACGTCGCCTTCGACAAGTACATGGTTTCCGAGGAGCACTGGAAGACGCTGGTCGACGGCGTCGAGGCATGCAGGCAGCTCGGCCTCCGTGTCTGGCTCTACGACGAGCACGGCTACCCGAGCGGCGGGGCCGGCGGGCTGGTCCTCAAGAAGCATCCCGCGTTCGAGGCGACCGAGCTCGCCTTCGACGCCTCGCGCCCCGAGCCCTTCGTCGTCCGTCCCGCCTACGAATTCACCCACGCGAGCAACAACTACCACGCGGCGCGCCGGTACCTGAACCTTCTCGACGACCGCGGCGTCCGCTGCTTCCTCGAGAAGACGCACGAGGCCTACGCGAAGCGCGTGGGCGCGCACTTCGGGAAGACGATCGAGGCCTTCTTCACCGACGAGCCGTCCCTCGTCGCGGTCAACATCGGCCAGATCCCCGAGGAGGTCCGGAAGAAGGTGCCCGTCACAGACCCCCTCGACCCGGCCGTGAAGATGCTCCCGCGCGTCCCGTGGTGCCACGACCTGGCCGAGCAGTACCGGAAGCGCTACAACGAGGACCTGCTGCCGAAGCGCCGCAGCCTCTTCGAGGGCGACGCGCCGGAGGACCGGCAGGTCCGCGCCCGGTTCTGGGCGCTGGTCGCCGACCTCGTGGCCGAGCGGTTCCACGGCCAGATCCAGACGTGGTGCCGCCCGCACCGGGTCGCTTCCTCGGGGCACGACCTCTGGGAGGAGGCCGTGCTGCACCATGTGCCGCTCTACGGGAACGGCCTCAAGCCGCTGGGGCTCATGGACATCCCGGGGCTGGACCTGCTCTCCTCGAACCCCGAGACGGCGATCCACGAGGGGTGGCTGACGGCGGCGCTGCCGTTCTCCGCGGGGGTGCTGAACGGCCACCGTCGCGTCATGACCGAGATCAGCGACTTCGGCGAGAAGATGGGCGGGCAGGGTCCCGCCCCGCTGGAGTCGATGCAGGCCGCGGCGGCGTGGCAGGCGGCGTGGGGCGTGACCGAGTTCACGCTCTACTACAGCCCGGACGACCGGCCGCCCGAGGCGTACCGGGCGTACGGCGAATACGTCGGCCGTCTCAATGCCGCGCTCCGCGAGGCCGCGCCGGCGCCCCAGGTCCTCCTCTATTATCCGGTCTGCGACCTCTGGCCCGAGTACAAGCCGGTGGCCGAGCCGCTCAAAGTGGAGTCGCAGTCGCCGCGGGCGCAGCGGATCGTGTCCTCCTTCAAGCGCCTGGGCCAGGCCTTCCAGCGAGGCCAGGTCTCCTTCCTCATTGCCGACCACGAGATGCTCGCCGCCGGGAAGTCCGGGCCGGGCGGGACGCTGACGATCCGCGACACGGGCTTCGAGGCGGTCGTCCTGCCGGAGGACGTCGAGCTGCCCGCGCCAGCGGCGGCGGTCGTCGAATCCTTCAGGAAGGCCGGCGGCCGCGTTCTCCTCGACCGGGCCGACGCGAGGCTCACGGCCCCCTCCATAGCGGAGGGGCTGAAACCCGTGTGCCGGATCGAGCCGGCCTCGACGCGCGTGGCGGCGGGACACTTTGTCCGGGACGGGCGGCGGATCCTGCTGGTGGCGAACCTGGCGGCGCAGGCCTACGGGGGGACGGTGGACGCCGGCGCGGCGGGGGCGTGGCTGGCGCTGGATCCGGCCACGGGCACGGTCAAGCCGGCGGAGACCGGCGCGGCGGGGCGCGTCAGGCTCGTGCTGGCGCCGCGGCAGGCGGTGATCCTGGTGCAGGCCGGGAACGCAACCGCAGATAAACGCTGATCAACGCGGATCCTGCTTGGGGGGACACGCCATGCGTCACCCGTCACGCCGCGCCGTCGCCGCATTCGGCATCGCCGAGCTCGCTTGGGCCGCCCTGGGATTGGCCGGGTGCTCGGCGACGAAGCCGGAGCCGGCCGCGGGCCGCCCCGCCGCCCCGCCGCCGGGCAATCCCGCGAACCGGTTCCAGTTCCGCCTCCACGCCATCGACCGCGAGATTCCCGGGGACCTCTACGGACAGACCGCCCTCGTCGACGTGGACAAGGACGGCGACCTCGACTTCGTCACCGGTCGGTCCGAGGGCGACATCTACTGGTACGAATACCAGGGGCCGGAGCGCTGGGTCCGCCACCTTCTCGGTCCGAAATCCCCCTCCGAGGTCGGCGCCGCGGCCCTCGACGTGGACGGCGACGGCTGGGCCGACCTCGTCTGCGGCGGCGGCTGGTACCGCAACCCGCGCGCGCCGCGCGAGATGCCGTTCGAGCGGCTCGTCTTCGACAACGTCCCGAAGGTCCACGACGTCGTCCTCGCCGATCTCGACGGCGACGGGCGGGCGGAAGTCCTGACCCAGTCGGACCGCAACAACCTCCGGTGGTACCGCGTGCCGAAGGATCCCGCGCAGCCGTGGGAGCGCCGCGACATCGGACCCTCCGTCCACGCCGGCCTCGCCGTCGGGGACCTCGACGGGGACGGCGACCTCGACGTGGTCCGCTCGAACGTCTGGTTCGAGAACCGGGACGGGAAGGGGACCGCCTGGGTCGAGCACGCCAACCTCCCGTTCAGCATCCCGAAGGGCTCGATGCCGAACTCCTCGCGCTGCGTCGTGGTCGACATCGACCGGGACGGGGACAAGGACCTCGTGATGACCGCCGCGGAAATCAAGGGGGCGTGGGCGATGTGGGGCGAGAACGTTGACGGGAAGGGCGGCGCGTGGGCGCGGCACGATCTCCCGCCCGGCGACCCCGCCGCGCGCGGGGCCTACCACTCGCTGGCCGTGGCGGACTTCGACAACGACGGCGACCCGGACGTCTTCACCTGCGAGATGGAGTGGGTCGGCGGGGACCGGCCGCCCCGGTGGTACATCTGGGAGAACGTGGACGGCAAGGGGGCGGTCTTCGCGGAGCGGGTGATCCTCGACGCGAATCTGGGCGGGCACGAGGCGGTGGTCGGCGACGTGGACGGGGACGGCGACATCGACATCTGCAGCAAGCTCTGGAAGCCGCGGCCGGGGAACGCGAACGGGGGGAAGAACCACGCGGACTACCTGGAGAACCGGCTGATCGAGACGCGGTGACGGCGTGGCAGACGCCGGAGCGACGCGCCCGACCCATCAGGGGGCGGAGTGCGTCCTGCCGACGAGGGCGTCGTAGAGGGCCTCCTGGCGAGCCCGCGCGCGCTGATAGGCGGCGTGGCGCGCGGGGTCGGGGGCGATCGGGGGGCCGGCGACGTCCGGGGCGTCCCCGAGGCGGAGCGCGCCCAGCGACTCGAGCGCCAGGAGCGCCGCCCCGCGGGCCGACGGTTCC
>CAYUME010000442.1:0-4759 GCA_964445475.1 uncultured Planctomycetia bacterium | reverse complement strand
GGGCCGCCGCTGGCACCCGTGGGGCCAGGTCACGGCCTTCCCGGAGGGCGATCCGATGCCGGCGGGGATGAACTGGGAGGTCTGGACCGGCACCGCCCCGATGCATCCCTACAGCAAGCGGTACGATCCGGGCGACTGGCGCGGGTGGTACGAGTACGGCAACGGCGCGTTCGGCGACTGGGGACCGCACACCCTCGACTGCGTCCACCGCTTTCTGGAGCTCGGCCTGCCGCACGAGATCCGGGCGGACCACCTCGAGGGCCAGAACGACTTCATCTATCCCGTGGCCTCCACGATTGCCTTCGAGTTCGCGGCGCGGGGCGACGGCATGCCCGCCATGACGGTGTACTGGTATGACGGCGTGAAGAATCCCCCGAAGCCCCCGGACGGCGTGAACGTCAAGGTGCCGGCGTGCGGCAAGATCCTCTACTCCGACGACCTGGTCATCAAGGGCGGCACGCACTCCGCCATGCACGAGATCCTCGGCGGCCCCAGGGCGAAGGAGATCGATCCGGCCGCGCTGAAGGTCACGGACGAGGGGTCCACCTCCCGGAGCCACATGGGGAACTTCATCAACGCGGCGATGGGCAAGGAGGAGTGCAACTCGAAGTTCTCCGTCTCCGGCGTGCTGACGCAGGTCTTCATGCTCGGCTGCATCGCCCAGCGGCTCGGCGGCACGCTCCGGTTCGACACGAAGACCAAGCAGATTACGAACAACGAGCGGGCGAACCAGCTGCTCAAGGGGCACCCGCCCCGCAAGGGATGGGAGCCGTACTACAAGCTGGCGTAGGGCGGGGGCTCCGGGGCGGTCGGCGGCGCGTGCCGCGCGGCCGCTCAGATCACCACCTGCTCGCCCCGGTCGGGCGTCCGCAGGCGGAGCGCCGGCTCGTGACGGCGCAGCACCAGGGAGCGCTTCCGGCGCGCGAAGACGGCGTGCTCCACCCGCATGTTGTCGAAGACCACGTGCGGGTAGAGGGTGTCGTACAGGTCGCCCGAGAAGTAGATGCGCGGCGCGAGGCGGTCGCCGAGCAGCGTGAAGAGCGCCGCGTAGACGCCGAGGGCCACCTGCGCGCACGTGGCGTTGGTGCCGAGTGCGGCGCCGTTGTCCAGGCTGTGCAGGTAGAAGACCCGCTGGCGGGGGTACTCCAGGCAGACCCCGATGGTGTCGGAGCCTTCCAGCGGAACCGAGGTGTTGTTGGCGAGCGCCAGGTCGCGCAGCCGCAGCCGCCCCCGTTCGCGCAGCCGGCTCACCAGGTAGGCCATGGTCTTCGGGTGGATCGCGTAGAGGAACTTCGAGGAGACGCCGAATGCCCGGCCGAGCGTCAGGTTCTCCTCGTGCAGGACGAGGAACCCCTTCGGGTAGGACGGGAGGGGGACCAGCGGCTTCAGGTACGGCGCCAGCGCCTCGCGATGGTGCAGGGCGTTGTCGTCGAAGAGCGCCAGCTCCCCGTCCACCACCCGCCCCGTCGGCTCCCAGACCGCCTCGGTGAGGAACTCCTTCCGCGACCACGTGATGATCGGCCGCCAGCCGTCCGCCGGGGTCGAGGTGTCGTACTCGAAGTGGACGATCTCCTGCGGCACCCCGTAGCGCCGGATCCCGTGGCAGACCCAGGTGTTCACCACGCCGGGGTTCATGCCGGAGCAGAGGATGTGGGGGGCGCGGCGCGTGCGCTCGCGCGTCGGGTGCAGCGCCGCCACCAGCTCCGGCACGCGGCGGCGGTCGTCGTTGAGCGAGGTGTTGATGTACGAGACGCCGATCGCGTCCGAGGCCGCCAGGACCGGCAGCGTGTCCATGTCCGTCAGGTCCACCGCGATGTCGATCCGGTGCTCCCGCAGGAGCCCCTGGTAGAAGACCCGGTCCTCCGGCCAGCGGAGCCGGTGGTGGACGAAGCGGTAGTCCAGGCGGCGGTGCTCGAGGAACCGGTCCTCCCGCACGTGGTCGCTCTTGTCGAGCAAAACCAGCCGGCCGAAGTGGGAGCGGCGGCCCCCCAGGCGCCGGAGGAGCGCCCGCGCGACGCTGCCCGACGCGCCGAGGAGGAGCAGGTTGGGGGCGTGGCGCCGTTTCGTGGGGCTTCGCATGAGGGACGCCTGATGTCCGGGAGGCCGGACCCTCCGGTTCCGGCGCAAGCCGGGTCCCGCGCATCGCGGGCCCGCGCCCCGCAGTATAGCGGCTCGAGACGGATTGCGCGAGACTCTCCCGGCCGATTGTCCGAAAATAGTTCCCGTCGCCGCGCGCGCGGGTCCCGGCGGGACGTCCCGTCTCCCGGCGATCCGGGCGCGACGACCGCCCGGGTTCGTATGCTTTCGGGGCGCGGACGCACCAGAGGAGACCGTCCGGCCTCAGCCGGACGGCATCCTGGCGGAGACCCCCGCTCATGAGACCGACGACCCGCCGGGCCGCGTCGCCACGCGCCCGCCCGGCCCTCGGCGCGCTCCTCGCCGCCCTCGCGCTCGCCGCCCCCGCCCGCGCCGCGGACCGCCCCAACGTCGTCGTCATCCTCGTCGACGACCTCGGCTTCTCCGACCTCGGCTGCTACGGCGGCGAGATCCGGACGCCGAACCTCGATCGCCTCGCCGCCAACGGCCTCCGATTCTCGCAGTTCTACAACACCGCCAAGTGTGCCCAGACCCGCGCCGCCCTCCTCACCGGCCTCTACCACCCCGAAGTCGGCGTCGAGAAGCTCGCCAATGCCATGACGCTCGGCGAGGCCGCGCGCCGCGCGGGCTATTTCACGGCCATGGCCGGCAAGTGGCACCTCGGCGGGCAGCCCACCGACCGCGGCTTCGATCGCTACTTCGGACACCTCAGCGGCGCGACCAACTGCTTCACGGGCGACGACACCTTCCGGCTCAACGGCCAGCCCTTCAAGGTCCCCGCCGCGGGCTTCTACACGACCGACGCCGACACCGATTACGCCATCCGCTTCCTGGACGAGGCCGCCGCGGCGAAAAAGCCCTTTTTCCTCTACCTCGCCTACAACGCGCCCCACTATCCGCTCCAGGCCCCGAAGGAGGAAGTGGAGAAATACCGAGGGACGTACCGCGTGGGCTGGGACAAGCTCCGCGAGCAGCGCTACGCGAGGCAGGTGGGGATGGGCCTCTTCAAGAAGCCCTGGGCGCTCAGCCCGCGGCCCGACGACATCCCCGCCTGGGATTCCCTCGGGGAGGAGGAGCAGAAGAAGGAGGACCTCCGGATGGCGGCGTTCGCCGGCATGGTCGACCGCGTCGACCAGAACGTCGGGAAGCTCGTCGCCCACCTCGACACGCTCGGCGTCACGCAGGACACCCTCCTCCTCTTCCTCTCCGACAACGGCGCCTGCCCGTTCGAGCGGAGCAAGCGGACGCACCTCCCGCCGTGGGATCCGGAGTCCTACTGGACCTACGACAAGCGCTGGGCCCACGCCTGCAACACGCCCTTCCGCTGGTACAAGCAGAACCAGCACGAGGGCGGGATCTCCACGCCGCTCATCGTCCACTGGCCGGACGGGCTGAAGGTCAAGCCCGGCTCCGTCACGCACCAGCCGGGCCACCTGGTGGACGTCATGGCCACGCTGCTCGACGTCGCCGGCAGCGACTACCCCGCCGAGCACGGCGGCCAGGCGCTCAAGCCGCTCCGGGGCCGGTCGCTCCTGCCGATATTCCGGGGGGAGGAACGGGTGGGCCACGAGGCGATCTACTTCCAGTTCGCGAACAACCGGGCGGTGCGGAAGGATAATTGGAAGCTGGTCTCCGCCCGCGGCGGGCCGTGGGAGCTCTACGACATGGACGCCGACCGGACCGAGCTGAAGGATCTCGCGAAGGAGAAGACGCAGCTCGCCGCCGAGCTGGGGGCGCTCTGGGAGAAATGGGCGGGCGAGGTCGGGCTCCAGGGGGGCGCGGGCAAGGGCGGCGGGGAGAAGCAGCGGAAGAAGGAGAAGTGAGGCGGTTTCGTCACGAACGCGATGCTTGACGCGCTTCGCGTCCATGAGCGTCCGCTTTAGCGCATCGCGATGAAGCGGCGGGCGACGAATTGCCCGGTCTGCTTTTGCCTTCGTCCGGTTCGCCCGTCCGATTCGGTGCAGTCCGACGGGACCGGCGAATCCCCCCGATACCGAGTGAGGCCGCCGTGCGGCTCCGGGATCCTTTGCGGCCGCGGCGTCTGCGTGCCCTTTTCGGCGGGCAGACACGCGAAACCGACCGACCATGTACAATGGGGCGGGCGATCGAGTACATTGTATCGGGGATCGCTGCGCGGGCTATTTCCGATAGAGGCGGAACCGGGGCATCTCCCCTCGCGTCAAAACCGGAATCCGGACGCCCGTGACGGATCAGGGAGACGCAGACCCGGGACGTGGCCTTCGCGCTCACGGACCTGAAGTAGTCCGGCCTGATAGACCGGGGGGATTCCCCGACCCGTGTGAGGCCGGATCGGAACGGCATCCTTGGTCACTTCGTTTTGAGGCAGATCCCAGGAGGGGATTTCCATGAGCAGCGCACGACGTCCGGAGAAGCCGTCGCCGACCATCGTGGGCCCGCGGGCGGGGGATACGGGCGAGGCCGGGGCCGGCGCGCCGAACGGCATCGAGCGTCTCCTGACGCTCGGCGGGATCCACGGGGGCTGGCGGCGGCGGATCCTCGCCGGTCCCCTCGCGGCGGCGGCCGAGGCCGGCATCGATCTCACCGGGGGCGAGCGGGCGGTGCTGGCTTCCATGCCCCGTCCCGCCCTCGAGAAGATGATCGCGTCGTTCGGCGGCCGGCCGGCGCCGGTCGCGTCGGGGCT